>JBBRXD010000029.1:0-14663 GCA_038248775.1 Lysobacterales bacterium
CACGCGCGGACACGTCTTGTCGTTGATGAGGATCAGCCGGTCGCTAGCACCGAGGTCCACGAACGCGCCGTAATCGGTGAGGTTCTTGACCACGCCGGTAACGATGGCGCCTTCCTGCAGGCGCTCGAGCATCTGCTCGCGCTCGGGGTCAACGGCAAGCACGACGGCTTCCAGGGTGTCGCCCTTCTTGTAGTTGCGCACGATGTCTTCGCCGGTGGTGTTCCAGCTGATGTCGGACAGGTGCACCAGGCCGTCGATGCCGCCGTCCAGGCCGATGAAGATGCCGAAGTCGGTGATCGACTTGATCTGGCCGGAAACCTTGTCGCCCTTCTTGAAGATGGCGGCGAATGCTTCCCACGGGTTGGATGCGCACTGCTTGATGCCGAGCGAAATGCGGCGACGCTCTGCATCGACGTCCAGCACCATCACTTCGACATCGTCGCCGAGCTGCACGACCTTGGACGGGTTGACGTTCTTGTTGGTCCAGTCCATCTCGGACACGTGGACCAGGCCTTCCACGCCAGGCTCGATTTCGACGAACGCGCCGTAATCGGTGACATTGGAGACCTTTCCGGTCAGGCGGGCGCCGGTCGGGTAACGACGGGCGATGTTGTCCCACGGATCCTCACCCAGCTGCTTGAGGCCGAGCGAAACGCGGTTGCGCTCGCGGTCGTACTTGAGCACGCGGACCTGCAGTTCTGCGCCGACCTCGACCACTTCGGACGGATGACGCACGCGCTTCCAGGCCATGTCGGTGATGTGCAGCAGACCATCGATACCGCCGAGGTCGACGAATGCGCCGTAATCGGTGAGGTTCTTGACCACGCCGGTAACGATGGCGCCTTCCTGCAAACGCTCGAGCATCTGCTCGCGCTCGACGCTGTTTTCGCTTTCAACCACGGCGCGGCGCGAAACCACGACGTTGTTGCGCTTGCGGTCGAGCTTGATGATCTTGAACTCGAGTTCCTTTCCTTCCAGGTAGCCGGGATCGCGCACGGGGCGCACATCGACCAGGGAACCGGGCAGGAAGGCACGGACGTCGCGGATATCGACGGTGAAACCGCCCTTGACCTTGCCGCTGATGCGGCCGGTAACGATCTCGCCAGCTTCCATCGAGGTCTCGAGTTCGTCCCAGACCATCGCGCGCTTGGCTTTCTCGCGCGACAGCACGGTTTCGCCAAAGCCATTTTCCAGGGATTCCAGCGCCACCTTGACGGTGTCGCCGACGGCGACTTCGAGCTCGCCTTGTTCGTTACGGAACTGCTCGATCGGAACAACGCCTTCGGACTTCAGGCCGGCGTTGATGACCACCATGTCGGAGCGGATCTCGACCACGATGCCGGAAACGATGGCGCCGGGCTTGAGCTTGACGAGTGCGATCTGGCTTTGTTCGAACAGTTCAGCAAATGATTCGGTCATTGTTGTTTCTCGGTTGAACACACGGGCTGCGGCTTGGCCGGGCCCACCTGTTGTGCGCAAATGCGCGTGGATGATCCCAAGGCGGATGCCGTGGGGGTTGTTCTGCCTGGGAAAGCGCCCCGGATTCGGAGCGGACGATGGAAACGGCAACTAGCGGGGCTGCAGTGAAGCCGGCAGCACCGCGAGCACACGTTCGATCACCTCGGTGATCGGCATGCCAGTGGAATCCAGGATCACCGCATCGGCTGCGGGTTTCAGGGGTGCCACGGCACGTCCGGCATCGCGCTCGTCACGAGCGGCGATTTCGTGCAGCAGACTTTCAAGATTAACGGAAACCCCTTTGTCTTTCAACTGCTTATAGCGTCTTTTAGCCCTTTCGGCTGCGCTTGCCGTCAGGAAGACCTTGTAAGGCGCATCCGGGAAGATGACGGTCCCCATGTCGCGGCCATCGGCCACCAGGCCAGGTTTGGCCCGGAACCGGAGCTGCAGGCCCACCAGCGCGGCGCGCACCGGCGGGTGCGCGGCGATCGCCGAGGCGGCCGCACCGGCGGATTCGGTGCGCAGCGAACGGGTGGCATCCTTGCCATTGACGATGACGTGGGGCTCGCCTTCACCGTCGGTAATGAAGCGGATTTCGGTTCGGGCCGCGCAGGCTGCGAGGGATTCGCCGTCGCTCAGGTCCACGCCTTCCCAGGCGGCGGCAAGGCCCACGGCACGATAGATGGCCCCTGAATCGAGGTAGTGCCAGCCCAGTCGTTGGGCCACGGCCCGGCTGATGGTGCCCTTGCCGGAGCCGGATGGGCCATCGATGGTGAGCACGGGGATGGGGCGGGTCATTGAGTCTCGATTGTAGCCGCAGCGCTTGCTGCGGGAGACGCGCCGGTGCCTGACGTCATGATGTACAGAGCGAGAAACCAATTCTGGACGCGAGTTCAAGGAACCCCGGGAACGAGGTATCGACGTTGGCGCAGTCGAGTATCTGCACCTCGCCCGTGGCCAACTGGCCGGCGATCGCCAGGCTCATGGCGATGCGGTGGTCGCCATGGCTGTCAATTTGGCCGCCGTGCAGGGCCCCGCCCTCGATGACAGCGCCGTCCGGGGTCTCCTGGAGCTTGCAGCCGAGCGTCGCCAGGGCGTTGCTCATGACCGCGAGGCGATCGGATTCCTTCACTCGCAGTTCTGCCACGCCCTCGATCCGGGTAACTCCGGTCGCCAGTGCGGCGGCGACGAACAGCGCCGGGAACTCATCGATCATGTCCGGAACCAGTTCCGTGGGAATCGCAGCCCCGTGCAGCGGTGCGTAGCGGACGCGCAGGTTGGCGACGGGTTCGCCACCCTGCGCGCCTGCAGCCTCCTCGGTGATGTCGGCGCCCATCAGCCGGAGCGCCGCCATCAGGCCGGTGCGCCGGGGGTTCATTCCAACCCGGCGGATCAGCAAGTCGGAACCGGGCACCACCGAGGCGGCCACCAGGAAAAAAGCAGCGGACGAGAAATCGCTGGGAACGCTGACATCGGTCGCCCTGAGTTCGCCGCCGCCGTGCAGGCTGGCAAAACCAGGTTCGAACCTGATCGGATACCCGAACGCCGCCAGCATCCGCTCGGTGTAGTCGCGAGTCGGCTGCGGTTCGATCACGGTGGTCGTGCCGGCAGCGTAAAGGCCAGCGAGCAAGATTGCGGACTTCACCTGCGCGCTGGCGACAGGGCATTTATAATCAATACCTTGAAGGCCATTGCTAACGTGAATTGTCAGCGGCGGAAGTCCGCCCTCCAAGGTCTCGATCCTGGCGCCCATGCGAGCGAGCGGCGCAGTTACCCGGCCCATCGGGCGACGCGACAACGAGGCGTCGCCTACCAGCCGGGTTTGAAAGGTTTGACCGGCCAGTAGTCCGGCCAGCAGCCGCATGCCGGTGCCTGCGTTGCCGCAATCAAGGTCAGAATCGACGCCCTTCAGTCCACGCAGTCCGACGCCATGCACCCGTCGCTGGCCGGGGCCTGGCGTTTCTATCCGGACTCCCAACTGCTGCAGGATACGGGCGGTCGCCCGCGTGTCCTCGCCCTCGAGAAAGCCACTGATCGTCGATGTCCCGTCGGCTATCGCCGCAAGCATGAGAGCCCGATGCGAAATGGACTTGTCGCCTGGAACCTCGATGCCCCCCCTGATGGGTCGACCCGGCGATGCCTTCCAGTCCAGACTCATGACAGGACCCTGTCGAGTGCGGCCAGCATCTGCAGATTGTCGCTCCTCGTACCCACCGAAATGCGCAGGCAGTCGCCCAGCCCGTAACCTGCCATGGGCCGCAGCACGATGCCCTTCCGCACCAGGCTGGCCTCGATCGCAGTGGCGTCACGTCCGAAATCGACCAGAAGGAAATTGGTTTGCGACGGACCGACGCGAACCCCGCGCAGGCGCAGTTGGTTCGCCAGCCAGTCCCGCTCGGCAGCATTTGCCGCGCGGACCGATTCCAGATGTGCCGGATCCGAAAGCGATGCCGTGGCGGCGGCCAATCCAGGCGTTCCGACGTTGAAGGATTCGCGCACGCGCTCGAGTACGGCGATCAGGTCGCGGTGGGCGCAGGCGTATCCCACGCGCAGCCCCGCCAGCCCGTGCGCCTTCGAAAACGTCCGGGTCACGACCAGGTTTGGAAAGCGGTCCAGCAGGCCCACCGCCGACACCAGGTCAGGCGAGGTGACGAACTCGATGTAGGCCTCGTCAACCACCACCAGCAGGTCCGGCCGGATCGATTCGAGGAAGGCAATCAGCGCAGCGGTGGAGAACCAGGTAGCCGAGGGATTGTTCGGATTGGCCAGGTAAACCATTTGGGAATCGGCATCGATCGCAGCCGCCATGGCGTCGAGGTCGTGGCCCCTGGGCATCGGGGAATCGGCAGGCAGCGCCGGAGTACGCACCAGTTTCGCGCCAGACGCCTGCGCTGCGATGGCGTAGACCGCAAAGCCAAATTCCGAAGCGAGGACGCCGGCACCTGGGCCCGCGAAGACCTGCGCCATCATCATCAGCAACTCGTGCGAGCCGTTGCCAAGCATCAGCTGGGCCGGATCGACTTGCAGTTGTGCCGCCAATGCCGACTTCAGTTCTGAACCGAATGGATCCGGATAGCGGTGCAGGCTCGCCACGCAATCGCGCACGGCTTGCACGGCCCTGGGGCTGGGGCCGAACGGACTTTCATTCGAACCCAGTTCGACCAATGCGCCGCCCGGAAACCTGCGCCGCAGCGCGACGATGTCGTGGCCCGGGTCATAGGCGCGAAGTCGGCGGATCCCACCCTGCGCCAGGGCATCGAAATCAGGGCTCGGCATTATCAGAGCAACGCCACCGGATACGAGCCGAGGATCTTCACGTCGGCAGCATACTCGCCGAGTTCGGCGATGGCCTTCTTCACCGGCGCATCGTCCACATGCCCGGCGACGTCGATGAAGAACGCGTATTGCCAAAGTCCGGCGTGCGAAGGTCGTGACTCGATGCGATTCATGCTGATGCCATGCTTGGCGAAGGGACTGAGCACGTTGTAAAGGGCACCTGGTTGGTCACGGACGAATACCAGAAGCGAGGTGCGGTCGTGGCCCGATGCATTGAACAGTTCGCGACCCAGCACCAGGAAGCGCGTGGTATTGTCCTGCCGGTCCTGGATCGGGCCAGCCACAGTTTTCAAGCCGTAGACATACCCGGCGGACTCGCCGGCAACGGCCGCGGAATCGTCGGCATTGCGAGCCCGGCGTGCGGCTTCGGCATTGCTCGATACCGCAATTTTCTCGGCAAGCGGAAGGTACTGCCGCAACCAGGCCTTGCACTGGGCAAGAGACATCGGGTGCGAGTAAACGCGCTCGATGTCCTCAAGCCGGCCGGTTCGCGAAAGCAGGTACTGGTGAACATGCAATTCCACTTCGCCGCAGATCTTCAGGCTGGAAGTCAGGAACATGTCCAGCGTTGACTGGATGGTGCCCTGCCCGGAATTCTCGACCGGAACCACGCCAAAGTCGGCATGCCCGGCTTCTACTTCCTGGAACACTTCTTCGATGCTCGACAGTGGCAAGCCGCGCGCCGAATGGCCAAAATGCTTGATCAGGGCCTGCTGGGAAAACGTACCTTCCGGTCCCAGGTATCCGACCTTCAACGGCTCCTGCTGTGCCAGGCAGGCCGACATGATTTCGCGGAACAGGCGCAGCAGAACCTCGTCGGCAAGGGGGCCGTCGTTGCGATCGAGGACCTTGCGCAGGACTTGCGCTTCGCGCTCGGGCCGGTAGTAGTCGATGGCCGCCTTCAGTGGCCCCTTGGCCTTGCCGACGCGCTGCGCCCAGCCTGCGCGTTCCGCGATCAGCTTCTGTATCTGCTGGTCGATGCCGTCGATCCGCTCGCGCGCTTCAGCGAGCGCGGGCGTGGGTGGGGTGGGTGGTTTCGTGCCGCCGCGGGTAGCCATGGATCAACCGTTCTGCCTTCGGAAATGGGCCATGTAATCAACCAGGGCCTGCACCCCTTCGATCGGCATGGCGTTGTAGATGGACGCACGCATGCCACCCAGGGCGCGATGGCCCTTTAGTCCCAGCAAGCCCGCGGCCTCGGCACCGTTCAGGAAGGGCTTGTCCAGCGCGGCGGAGCGCAAGAAAAAAGGTACGTTCATGCGCGAACGGCAATCGAGGGCGACGTCGTTGCGATAGAAGCCCCCGGAACCGTCGATGCTTGCGTAAAGAAGTTCCGCCTTGCGCGCATTTCGCTCGCCCATGGCCGCCGCCCCGCCCTGCTCCTTCAGCCACTTCAACACCAGGCCTACGACATACCAGGAGAATGTAGGCGGTGTGTTGAACATGGAGTCATTGCTGGCCTGGTTGCCCAGTTCAAAGATGGGCGGCAAGTTGCGTCCGTGGTGGCCGAGCAAGTCCTTGCGCACGATGACGATGGTGATGCCCGCGGGGCCGAGGTTTTTCTGGGCGCCACCGTAGATCACACCAAAGCGGGAAATATCCACAGGTTGGGACAATAGGCTCGATGAAAAATCAGCTACCAGTGGCGTCGCCCCGGTATCGGGAACAAATCCGAATTCGACGCCATGGATGGTTTCGTTCGGCGTGTAATGCACATAAGCCGCGCCGGGCGTCAGCTGCCACTCCGATTGCGCGGTGATGCTGCGATAGCCGCCAGCCTTGCTGCTGGCCGCGATTCGCGCGGCAATGGAAGGCTTGGCATTTTCCAGCGCTTTTTCGCTCCAGTGCCCGGTCAGCACATAGTCTGCAGTCGCTTCGGGGCCAGCGAGGTTCAGCGGCAGCAATGCCGACAGGGTCGTGGCGCCGCCTTGCAGGAAGAGCACTGCGTAATCATCGGACACGCCCATCAGGTCACGCAGGTCGCGCTCGGCTTCGGCGGCGCAGTCGATGAAGGCCTGGCCACGATGGCTGACCTCCATCACTGATGCGCGCTGGCCCTTCCACTCGAGCATTTCGTCCTGGACACGGGACAGGACTGGGGCGGGCAACGTGGCTGGACCGGCGCTGAAATTGAAGGCACGCGACATTGAAATCCTTGGTTTCGGTTCAGGCTATCACGCGTGTCGACGGCACGATAAGCGGCATTGGAGTTTGCTTGATGGATTCTAGAGCCGCTGCTCGAATTCGCTAGCTGGCATGGCCATCGCGAAAAGACTGCCCTGGCCGAATTCGCAGCCCAGTTCGAGCAGTAATTGTCGTTGCTCGTCGGTCTCGATGCCTTCTGCCGTAAGCAGCAGCCCCAAGTCCTTGGCAAATCCGGTAATGGTCTTGACGATGGCGCGGTGGCGCGGGTTGACGGTGACGTCCCGTACGAAGCTCTGGTCCACCTTGAGCGCATCGAAAGACGAAGCGGCAAATGCCTCCAGCGACGAATAACCGGTGCCAAAGTCATCCACCGCCAGACCCACGCCCAGGGCCTTCAATGCCTCCAACTGCTCGCGCCCATGGCCACTGCCAGACCGGAATACGCTTTCGGTCACTTCCAGCCGCAGGCAACTGGGTGGCAACTTGTAATTTTGCAGGAGGTGGAAAACGTCTTCGGTGAGCTCGGGCAAGCCCATCTGTCGCTCGTCCACGTTGACGTTCATCACCAGCGTGCGCCAATCAGGACGTTGGTGTCGCCAGAGCGCCAATTGGCGACACGCCTCGCGCATGACCCAGCCATCGAGATCCACGATCAGTCCGGTTTCTTCGGCCAGCGGCAGGAACTGCGATGGCTGCAACAGGCCGTGAAGCGGATGTTGCCAGCGCACCAGCGCCTCGGCCCCGACCAGACGCCCGCCATCAAGCGCGACGATAGGCTGGTAGTACAGGACGAATTCCGCGCGCTCCAGCGCCAGCCTGAAGTCGGTCTCCATCTGCAGGCGCATCCGGGCCTCGGCGTGCATGCCCTCATCAAACACCACGAAACCCGACTTCCCCGCCGCCTTGGCGCGATACATGGCGTTGTCCGCATCACGCAGGACCTGGTCGGGCGACTCGTAATCGGGGCGCCCGAGCACGATGCCCATGCTGACGGCCGAAAAGACCTGCTGCCCACCAATGTTGAAGGGACGCTCAAACAGGGCAAGCACCCGCTTGGCGACAGACACGGCGCGCTCGTAATCGCAGGGTCCTTCGGGAAGCAGCGTGAATTCGTCGCCGCCGTAGCGGGCAATCATCACTTCTGGCGCCAGTTCATCTTCCAGCCTTCGCTCGATCTCCAGCAGCAGGCGATCACCGGCACCAGGGCCCAGGCTGTCGTTGACCCACTTGAAGCCGTCCAAGTCTAGGTAGAGCACCGCATAGGAGAATCTGCCGCGGCGCTCGTCGGGAGTCAGCCGTTCGCCCAGCATCCGGTTGAACAACGCCCGGTTTGGCAGCCCTGTCAGCGGGTCGTGGTTGGCGTGGAAGCGAAGCCGGGACTCGGCTTCTCGCTGCCTGGTGATGTCGATGATCGTGCCGGTAAGGTGCCTTCGGCCATCTACCTGCACTGGCCATACGCTCACCTGGGCATAGACGCGCTGGCCATTCCGGTGCAGCAGGCAGCTATCGAAATCACGGGTCAGTTCTTGAGAATCACTGGCGGATTCACGGATCGGCAATCCTTCCTCCAGTGTCTCCGGTGCCAGGATTTCTCCGTAAGTCTTGCCGATCAATTCATCGGAGCTGAAGCCGAGCATCTCGCACATGGCCTGGTTCGCGTAAACGATCCTTGTGCGGTCGAGGATGAAGACGCCGACATGGCTCTGTTCGACCAGAGTGCGGTATTTGTTCTCGGAACTGATCAGGGCCTGCTGCATTTCGCGCCGGTCCTGTACATCCAATGCTGAGCCGGTGAAGTGGGATGGCCGCCCGCTTTCATCGCGGGTGAGCCGCACGTTGGTGCTGACCCAGCGGGTGTTGCCGTCGATGTCATGAACTAGCGTTTCGTGGTGGTTGAAGGCGCCATCGCGCAGGGCGCGTTCGACCAGGCGCTGGCGCTCGGACGGGTCGGCATAGACTTCGAGCATGCTGCCGAAGCGCTGTTTAAGTGCTTCCGGACTCGGGAACCCGAGCATCGCCGCCATCGCTGGATTCACCTCGCTGATCTCGCCGTCGATGCTGCTACGGAACAGGCCGACCGGGGAATCCTCGAACAGTTGGCGATAGCGTCGCTCGGCCTCGACCAGGTCGCGTTGGCTCTTGCGCTCTTCGGTCACGTCGCGAAGGGTGCCGGTGGAGGCGATGTCGCCCTGGTAGTCCACGGCGTCGGCCCGCACTTCACACAGCACGCGTCGGCCATCGCGCGCGACCATTGCTATTTCGTAAATCTGCTGCTCGCGCGAGCCCGCTTCACGCTGCTGCCTGCGCTCCTCCTGCGCGGGAACGTCGTTCTCCTCCACCAGGTCCATGTAGCACAAGCCGATGAGCTCGCCCGGCTGGTAACCAAGCATGCTCGACATGGCTAGATTGGCGAAGCGCACAATCCCGCGCTGGATCAGGAAGACACCGTCGCGACTGTTGTCGAGCAATACCTGGTAGAGGTTCTGGGATTGCGCCAGCGCCTGCTCGGCCTCGACCTGCGCGGTGATGTCCTCAAGCGTGCCCTCCAGGAAGATCGGCTCGCCGGCTGGATCGCGGACGACCCGTGCGTTCTCGCTGACCCAGATGCGGCTTCCGTCGCGACGGTAGACCTGCACCCGCACCTGGTCGATCCTGCCCATTTTCAGCAGCCGTTCGTGCTCGAGTTGGTCGGATACCTGGTCCACGTAGATGTTGCGGGCGCGCTTGCCGTGCGCCAGCATCAGTTCCACAGGCGAGTCGAAACCGAGGATGCGCGCCATGGCAGGATTGGCGTCAAGAAATCCGCCCCCGGGCAGGCTTCGATAAATGCCTTCGGACGCAGACAGGAACAAATCGCGATACAGGCTCTCGCGCCGGTTGCCTTCATCCACATTGTGGTGTCCGGGGAGGATCTGGAGCAGGCAGAACAGCAGGCTTTCATTCGCCCTGCGCAGCAGTTCGACGTGCAGGCGGCCCAACAACACCTCGCCGTCGGCACATCGGACTTCGGCTGGTGCGTTGACGACGCGGCGGTGGACCCTGAGGCTTTCCCACAACTGGGCGCGGAATTCCAGGTCCGACCAGAGCCCGACGTCGATCGGCGTGCGGCCAATCACGTCGGAGCGCGCATACCCGGTGAGTTTTTCGAAGGCTGGGTTGATGTCGATGAAACGCCCGTCGTCTGCGCTGAGCAGTGCAACGATGCTTTCAGACGATTCGAAGGCCTCCACCAGGCTCACTGGTATTTCCTGCTTGCGAGCTTTTCAGGATACCGCTCGCCACGTCAGGAACCTAGCAAACCGGGTTCAGCCCGCGCCCATGCCTGGCGAGTAGACGAGCAAGGCGGTCATGGCCGCCGCGAGTACCGCGGCCGCGGCTATCAGCCACCAGAGCGCGCCGGGGTCCGCCGGCGGCGGCGTTCCGGTGGGCTCCTCGCTGGTGGAAGCCGAGGCATAGGGGCCGGGAACTTTCACCGACTTCATGGTCTGGGTGTGGGCCATCGCACCCGCCCCGCTGACACCTGCCTGGCCGCGCGCAGGCAGACCAGGGGCTTCGAGCAGGAAGCGATGCCCGTCGATCACTATCTGGTCGCCGGGCGAAAGCACGGCATCCCGCACCGGCACGCCGTTGACGGTGGTGAACTCGCTGTCCCCCAAGGCGCGCAACACAACCTTGTCGGCGTGCAGCTCGAATCGCGCCTGGCGATCCGCGAGTGCGGGGTCATCGATGCGAATGTCGCAGTCGGGTGCGCGGCCGACGACCTTGGGCTCGGTCAGGGTGAAACTGCGCCCGTAGAGGGCCCCGGACAGGGCCCGAATGACCACCCGACTGGCACTGACGCGTTGCGCTTCGGCGAGCGGGGCAGGAGCCGCGGCTGGAATCTTACCGTCGATGAGTCCGGCGCTGGTTTCGCCAAGCACAATCTGCACTTTTTCCAGGCAGACCTGGTCGCCGACATGCAGCAGCGCGGCACGCTTGACGGGTCGAGCATTGAGATGGACTCCGGGCGTGCCTGCTGGCACGCGCAGCCATAGGCCCCGCCGGTCGGAGACCAGGCTGACGTGGTGCGGTGCCAATGCGTGGTCCGGAAGGCAAATGCCCTGGCCCTGTCGGCTACCGATGCTCAACTCACCATGGTCAAAGACGACACCGGGGTGCTCGCCATTGGGAAACGTCAATTGCATCCCTACTCCCTCCGAGCGCCGAATCTAGCACACGGCTTGGTCAAGGTTCTTGGTGCACACGTCAAAACCACGCAGAATAGGCCGCATGCGGTGCCAATTCGCCGCGGACAGGGAACCATGCCCAGCATCGAGATCAAACGCCCGCATTCCCGCCCGATGGCCGACGCGAAGAAAAAGGTCCAGCGCGTGGCCGACCATATCGCGAAAAAGTTCGACGTCACCTGTCGATGGGAAGGCAATACCTTGCACTTCCAGCGCAGCGGCGTGGACGGATACATCATGGTCACGTCCAAGCTGGTCCATGTAACAGCAAACCTGGGCTTCCTGCTGATGGCCCTGCGCGGCCCGGTCGAGCGGGAGATCCATCGTTACCTGGACGAAGAGTTCAGCTGATCGAACGGCTTGGGGTGCGCCGCAAACCGGCGGCGCGACACTTCCTGCTCCCTCGCCGCGACCTGGCTGAGGAATTCGTCGGCGCCGCCCAACGCATCGAACGCGTGGAAACCGCGCTCCAGGAAGCCTTGAAGCTCGGACAAGCCTGCCATCTGCGCCGGGATTCGGGCCGCCCTCAACAGCTTGTACACGCCGTGTTTCTTCACCGCAGCGTCCAGCGCATGCCCCACGCGAAGCACCAGTTCGATCTGGTGCTGGCGCAGGCGACGATAGTTCCCGTGCTGGTAGGCGCGCGTGTAGTCGGCAAGCGTTACGGCAGCCTTGGGATTGGGTCGTGCGGCGAGATGCTCGGCCATTCGCATGTCGAGGGCGTGGCTCAGCACGGCAAGCTCTATGGCATCCGTGGCGGCCCGCAGCAGTGAATCTGGCAGGAATCGCGACATCATCGGCAGCACGCGCGCGGCATCGCGATCCCGCCCTGAGAAATCACGATCCGCGTAAAGGTCGCTCAGGAAAAACTCCGCCGCTGGACGCATCTTGGAATTGGCGAGGAAGTCCTTGAAGCTCAGCGCCAGCCGTCGTGACTGCCACTGCCGGAGTGGCGCGAGCGTTGCCAACCGGTTGCGCGGCTCCTTCAAAGGATCGTTCAGCGCCCTCTGCCAATCGAGGCGACGCGCCAGGCGCTGGCGAAACCCGGCACTCACGGATTCACCATGGTCCTGTTTGGCCCGCGAGCCGGGCGCGGCTGCAATAAGTGGTGCGGCAACATGGCGACAGCATGCGGCTTCCGGGCATTTGGCGAAAGCCCGCAGCCTTGCCGGTACTGGTGTGAAAACTCTAGTCGGCGGCGTCAGATTAGGCTCACGTAGGGCAACTGCCCAAACACAATTCCGGAGTAACTTGTGGCCAAGCTCAAGAAGACCGTGCGTGCAAAACCTGCTGCATCCAAGTCCAATGCCGCCGACATCCAGGCCCGTGCCGAGCACCTGTCCCGCTCGCTGGTGGAATCCGCCCAGCAGATCTGGATGGCTGGCGTGGGCGCATTCACTCGCGCCCAGGGTGAAGGTTCGAAGCTGTTCGAGGCGTTGGTGAACGAAGGCATGAATATCGAAAAGACCACCCGCAAGCTCGCCACCGGCAAGGTTGATGCCGTGCGTGATGCCATGGAAGATCGCGTTGGCGCCGTTCGCGGCCGCGCTTCCGATACCTGGGATCGCCTGGAAAAGGTCTTCGAGGATCGCGTGCAGCGTGCACTCAACCGCCTCGGCATTCCGGGACGTGAAGAACTCGCCGAGCTGAGCGCTCGCGTTGATGCGCTGTCGGCGCAGTCGCGCAAGGCGAAGGCTGCCGCCCCGGCAAAGAAGCCCCGCGCTGCTGCCGCCAAGCCCAAGAAGGCTGCCCGCAAAGCGGCTCGCAAGCCTGCCGCGAAGGTTGCCACCAAGGCGACCCGCAAGCCGGCCCGCAAGCCGGCCCGCAAGACGCTTCCGAAGGCCGCCAAGCCGGTAGCCCCGCAATCTTGAGTAGTACCAGTTGTGCCCGCCAGCCCTTTAGAAGCTCGTAAGACCCCTCCCCTCACGACTTCCGGCTGGCGGGCGCTTTAAACAAGGACGAAGGCCCGGGAAACCGGGCCTTCGTCTTTCCTGCCTTGTCGCAGCGTCCGAAAAGCTCCCGTTGACACGTTATCCTTGCCGTCTGCGCACCCTTGCTGGAGTTGGTTCATGTCGGTATGGATGGTCGCTGCGTTGGTGGCAGCGGCGGGAATTGCAATTACCGCTTTCTGGTTCGGCGTCAGCCGTCGCCGGAAAGCCGAAACTGAATTGGGCATCCAGTCGCTGGCCACCCTGAAGTGGCGGGACTGCATCGCCATCGTCCTTGAAGCCCTCCAGCGCGAGGGCTACCAGGTGCTGGCCGATTCTTCCAATGGCGGTACCGATTTCCTGCTCCGGCAGGGTACTGAAAAGGTCCTTCTGGACTACAAGCACGGAACGGCCTATCGGCTGAGTGAAACGAGCGTGCGCGAGTTCGAAGCGGCGGCCCGATTGCGCGGCGCGTTGCGCGGTATCCTGATTACCCTTGGCTCGATCGAGCATCGTGCCGCCACTGTTGCTGCCGAAGGCCACGTCCAACTGATCGATGGTATCCATTTGTGGCCCAAGCTCAGGCCCTTCCTCAACGACAAACTTCTCGAGCAGGTTCGGGTCCAGGCTGCCGCCGCGACCCGCAAGGGACTCTGGAAGGGGTTTCTTGCCAGCGCTCTCGCGGGCGCAGCGGTATTGGTGCTGGGGCAGGTGCTGACGCCCGCTCGGCCCGCGGTCGCTGCCCCACCTTCGACCATCGCATCCTCAATCCCTGCCGCTGGGTCGCCGGTAGCACCCACACCTGCCCAGGCGGCCATGCTGCAACAGCTGAACGCGACGGCCGAGGCTATGGAGGCTGTGGCTCGCCTTTCGCCGGAACAACTGGCGAAACGGCGCGCCGACGCCGCCAAGCAAGTGGCACAAATCAGCCAGGTCGCAGCGGCCGCATGGTCGGCGCCTCGAACCTTGCTGATCAACCTCAACCACACCGATGGCAAGGACAAAGTGCTGGTCGCGGAAGCCTGTCGCATCCTCGTGCAAAACGAGGAAATGCGCTTCACCCGCATCCAGCTCAATCCACCAGCGGACTCCACGCATGCCGTCCGCTGGCGCCTCTGCGAATAGCCAGGCCCTGGCGTCTTACCAGTGCACGCCGCGCATTACTGCGGCAAATGCGATTTGCTCGTTGGTCGGCTGCTCCTGGCGTAGCGCTTTCCGATCACCCTTGGCTGCCGCCGAATCCGGGAACATCTCGAACGCAGTGTTCATGATGACCTCGTAGGCCTTCGGCACCAGGGCATTGAGCGTCGCCGCGAAGATACCCATGCGCGTGGCCACGCGGCTCGGGCGTTCGATGATCGCCTTCACCACCAGGTCAGCGGCTTCTTCCGGTGACAGGGTCGGAATCGAGTCGTACATCTTGGTCGGCGCGATCATCGGGGTTTTTACCAACGGCATGTTGACCGTGGTGAAGGCGATGTTCTTGCCACTGAACTCGGCCTGCGCACAACGACTGAAGGCATCCAGCGCCGCCTTCGATGCCACGTACGCCGAGAACCGGGGCGAACTG
>JBBRXD010000030.1:0-14452 GCA_038248775.1 Lysobacterales bacterium
GCTTGCGCCCATTCAGCTTGCGCTTAGGCTCGAATCGCGCACAAAAAAGACGGCCCGGTTACCCGGGCCGTCGCTTGTCTTGCCGGGCCATCAATTAATTACCAGATCACGACCTTTTTGTCACCGCTGCGAACCATGGCGTCGCCGGGCTTGCACTGGAAGGCATCGGCGAACTGATCCATGTTCGACGGCGCGCCGTTGGCACGGAACATGGACGGCGAGTGCGGGTCAGTGTTGAGCCGCACCTTCATCGTTTCTGGACGCATGTTGTTGCGCCAGATGGTGGCGAAGTTAAGGAAGAAGCGCTGTTCCTGGCTGAAACCGTCGATCAGGGCGACTTTCTTGTTCATCAGGTCGCGCTGCAGGGCGTCATGGGCGATGGTGATGCCGCCCAGGTCGCCGATGTTTTCGCCCAGGGTCAACTCGCCCTTCACATGCAGGTTGTCGATGGCTACGTAGTCGTCGAACTGCTTGACCAGTTTGCCGGTGCGTTCCTTGAACGCCGACTTGTCAGCATCCGTCCACCAGTTGGCATTGTTGCCCTTGGCGTCGAACTGGCTGCCCTGGTCGTCGAAGCCGTGCATGATTTCATGGCCGATGACCGCGCCAATGCCGCCGTAGTTTAGGGCTGGATCGGCATTCACGTCGAAGAAGGGCGGCTGCAGGATGGCGGCCGGGAAAACGATCTCGTTCTTGAGCGGGTTGTAGTAGGCGTTGACCGTCTGCGGGGTCATGCCCCACTCCTTGCGATCCACCGGCTTGCCAATCTTGGCCATCTGGTAGGCGTTTTCAAATGCCGCCGAGGCCATCACGTTGGCGTAGTAACTTTCGCCGGCATTGATCGCCAGGCCCGAGTAGTCACGCCACTTGTCCGGGTAACCGATCATCGGGTTGAAGGTGGAGAGCTTTTCCTGGGCCTTGGCCTTGGTTTCCGCGCTCATCCACTCCAGCCTTTCCAGGCGGTCCTTCAGTGCGCCGCGCAGGTTGGTAACCAGCGCCTGCATCGCGACCTTGGACTCTTCCGGGAAGACCTGCTTCACGTACAACTGGCCCAGGGCTTCGCCAAGGTTACTGTTGATCGTGCCGAGCACGCGCTTCCACCGGGCTTGCTCCGACGGCTGGCCGCTGAGGGTCTTGCCGTAGAACGCGAAACGCTCGTCATTGACCGCGTCGGAAAGGAACGGGGCTGCGTCATTGAGTGCGTGGTAGCGCAGATAGGCCTGCCAGTTCGCAGCCGGCACATCGGCAAGCATGCTGTTGAACTCGGCAAAGAACTTCGGCTGGCTCAGCGAGAAACCTTCAATGCCAGTGATCCCCTCGGCGGCGAGCAGCTTGGACCACGAGAAGTTCGGTGTGGCCTTGTCGGCGTCGGCGATGGAGACGAAGTTATACTGGTTCTTGGGGTCACGGCCCTGGATTGGGGTGAGCGACGCTTTCGCGAGGCGCGTTTCAAAATCAAGCACGGACTGGGCCTGGGTCTTGGCCGCGGCTGCGTCCACGCCACCGAGAACCAGCATCCGCTCAACGTGCGCGACGAACCCGTTGCGAATTTCCTTGTGCTGGTCTTCCAGGTAGTACGCGCGCTCGGGCAGCGACAGGCCGCCTTCACTGGCGTAGGCGATGACCTGGCTGGCGTTCTTGAAGTCTTCGCCAGCGTAAAAGCCGAACACGAACTGGTCACCGTGCGAGAACGAGTCGTACAGGTACTGGGCAACGGCTGCGCCGTCGGCAAGCGCATCAATCTTGGCCAGGGTCGGTTTCACCGGCGCGATGCCATCGGCATTGAGCTTGGCTTCGTCCAGGCCCAGGCGATAAAGATCGCCCAGCTTCTGCTCATTGCTGCCGGCTGCATTCTTGGCCGCCGCGGCGGCTTCGACGATCTGCTGCTGCACAAACAGGGACCGGTCACGCAGGATATTGAAGTTGCCCCAGGCGGTCTTGTCGTCGGGAATCGGATTGGCGGCGAGCCACTTGCCGTTGACGTGCGCGTTCAGGTCCTGGCAGATCGGGGAATTGGGGTCGAGGTCGGCGAGGGTGAAGCGCGGCAGGGCAGGCAGCTTGGACTCGTCAATCACGAACTTGGGGGTTTCCGAGGCGGTAGCGGCAGTGGCCGGTGCAGCGTCGTCTTTCTTGCAGGCGCTCAGCGCAGCAGCAACCGCCAGCGCCAGCGTCAGGTGTTTAAGGGGGGAAAGGGTCACATCAGGCTCCAGGCCCCGCAGGGCATTTGTCTCAAGGTTTGATAAGACTGCCGCGCGAATGCAGGGCAGGCGCGCGAGCGTATGACATTCGGCCGGGCGGGGGGATAGGCCGTTGGTCATGGTCTTCTGCGTTCAGGCAACTGGGGAAGGGTCCGCGAATGCAGGTCGGGATCGCAGCTGCAGCAATTGCGTAAGATTCCCGGAATCGTTTCGTTGGAGATGGTGTGAGCTGACCATGAAGATACTTCTGGCAAGACATGGTGAAACCCGCTGGAATGCCGAAGGGCGTTACCAGGGGCAGATGGACATCCCCCTGTCGCCGGTGGGCGAGCAGCAGGCGCGCCTGCTGGGTGAGCGGTTGCGCGACGTGCCCATCAGCCGCGCGGTTGCTTCGCCCCTGCTGCGCGCGAAATTGACTGCCGAACTTGCATTGCAGGCCCAGCGTGCGGGCGACTTGCTGCTTGATCCTGACCTGCAGGAAATCGCCCATGGCGAGTGGGAAGGGTTGCTCGCCAGCGAAATTCGCGAGCGCGATCCCGATCTGCTCGGCGCCTGGCGCGAAGCACCGGAAACCGTGCAGATGCCCGGTGGCGAATCGCTGCAGCAGGTGCTCGATCGTGCATGGCCGGCATTGCTGCGGGCGATGGAGGGACTGGGCGATGACGATACCTTGTTGATCGTCGCCCACGATGCGGTGAACCGGGTATTGCTCTGCCGGATCTTGGGCTTGCCGCTGTCGCGCCTGTGGTCATTCCGCCAGGCGCCAACCACCATCAATTTGCTGGAGGGGCCCAACGCCGATCGGCTGGAAGTGGTTCGACTCAATGACTGCAACCACCACACGGCATTGTTCGGCGAGGCCGTGCACCGGGCGCTGTAGTAAAATCCGCGGATATTGTGCAAGCAGGAAATCCGATGGCGCGGTCGCTGGACGAATGGCTCGACTACCAGCTGCGGACGCATCCGCAATCGATCGCGATGGGACTGGACCGGGTCGAGGCCGTCGCCCGACGGCTCGGCCTGGGTCATCCGGCCAAGCAAGTGATAACCGTCGGTGGAACCAATGGCAAGGGTTCCACCGTCGCGTTCATCGAGTCCATCGCGCTGGCCGCCGGCTTGCGGGTTGGTGCCTTCACCTCGCCACACCTGTTGCGCTACAACGAACGGGTCCGGGTGCAGGGCGCGGAAGCCACCGATGCCATGCTGGTCAACGCCTTCGAAAGGATCGAGGACGCACGTGCGGAAGTCCCCCTGACTTATTTCGAATTCGGAACGCTCGCTGCCTTGCTTGTGTTCGAACAGTCAAACCTTGACCTGGCCGTGCTGGAAGTAGGGTTGGGCGGCAGGCTTGACGCAGTGAACATCATTGATGCCGACGTAGCGGTGATCACCACGGTGGACCTGGACCACCAGGAATATCTCGGACCCGACCGGGAAACGATAGGCGCCGAGAAGGCTGGCATCTTGCGCCGTGGCAAGCCCTGCGTACTGGGCGAGCGCGATCCACCGTCGTCGGTGTTGCGCCATGCCTATGAAATCGGCGCGTTCGCCATCCGCGCCCATGCCGATTACCTGATTGACATGCGCGGGCATGGCTGGACCTGGCGCGAACCTGGCTACGAGGTTGACCTGCCCATGCCGCTGCTGTCGGCTCCAGCACAGATCGAAAACGCTGCAGCCGCAATCGCTGCGTTGCGCGCGCTTGGGCTGGAAATCAGCAAGAAGAAAATCGCCAGCAGCATCGGCAGGGCACGCGCCGCAGGACGCCTGCAGGTGCTGCGCGAGCACCCGGAACTGGTGCTGGACGTTGGCCACAATCCGCAGGCCGCCGACCAGGTGGCCGCCTGGCTGCAGGCGCATCCCAGGCGCACCCGGGCGGTATTCAGCGCGCTGCGCGACAAGGACATCGAAGCGCTGGTCGAGCGCCTCGATCCACACTTCGAAAGCTGGCATGTCGCGGGCATCACTGATGCGGGGCCGCGCGGCATGACGGGCCAGGAGCTCGGCTCGCGCCTGTCGCCATTGATCGCCCCGGGCAAGCTGCATATCCACGAGTCCGTAGCGCAGGCCATGGCGGCCGCGCTCGAGCACAGCAGCCAGGATGAACGGGTACTGGTGTTCGGTTCGTTCCACACCGTGGCGGATGCAATGCGGGCCGATGCCTGCGCGGTGGCCGGGGTATAATTGTGGCCTCCTCCGCGCCCGGGTTGCCGCATGGACTCCACGCTCAAACAACGCCTGATCGGCGCCGCGGTACTCGCCGCGCTGGCCATCATCTTCCTGCCCATGCTGTTGAAAGGGCCGGATGTCAGGGAGCCCGATGCTGCTGAAGTGCCGCTGAGCATGCCGGCTATGCCGAGCCAGGATTTCGAAACCCGCGAATTGCCGCTGACCGTTCCCGACGCCGCCACCCCTCCGGGTGGCGCGCTGGGCATGGCGCCAGGTTCGACACCGCCAACCACGCCTGAACAATCCTTGCCTGATTCCGCGGTGGCCGAGGTCGCTCCGCCGAACGCATCTGATGCCAGCGGTGCTGCCGGCGCAACGCCCATTCCAGCGCCTACCACTCCCGTGACTCCCGTTCCGGTCAAGTCGGCGATCGTCGAGGCACCGCTGCCACCTGCGGAAGCAGCGCGCGTCGGTGCCGGTCGCCACGTGGTGAACGTCGGTAGCTTCGCCAATCTCACCAACGCCAACAGCCTCGCAGCCAAACTGCGCAGCGCCGGCTTGCCGGTGATCGCCGAGCGTGTTTCGCTCAATGGTGGCACCGCCATGCGCCTGCGCGTCGGGCCCTACGCCACCCGCGCCTCCGCCGAAGCCGCCAGGTTGCGCGCCGACCAGGCAACGGGTACCAGCAGCACGGTGATCGTGCTCGATGCACCGCCTGCTTCAAGCACGCCAGCGACCGAGTCTGTGCCCGTCGCAGCACCCATCACGGTGCCCGCCAAAGCACCCGCCGCCGCTGCGCCTGCTACTGCAACGCCGGCACCAGCCGGCTCGGGCTTTGCCGTGCAACTGTCTGCGCCAAACGTGGAGGCGGACGCCATCGCCCTGCGCGACAAGGCGCGCGCCGCCGGTTTCAGTTCTTTCGTGCAGCGTATCGAGACAGCGAGCGGCACGCGCTTCCGTGTCCGGGTCGGACCGGTTGCAGATCGCAGCGCCGCCGCAAGCTTGCGTGAAGAGGTCAATTCGAAACTCGGCACCGGCGGCATCGTTGTCACCAATCCCTGAGGCGGGCCGGCAGCAACGGCAAGCCAGCTACTGATCCACTGGAGAAACGCGGATGTGCGGCATCATTGGAATCGTCGGCCAGAGTGACGTTGCGGCGGCGCTTTACGACGGACTGACCGTGCTCCAGCACCGTGGCCAGGATGCAGCTGGTATCGCCACGGTGGATGGCAGTCGGGTTCGCCTGCACAAGGGTAACGGCCTGGTCAGCGACGTGTTCCAGCCAGGCCCGATGCAGATGCTGACCGGGCGCGTTGGCATCGGCCATTGCCGGTACCCGACCGCAGGTTCCGCCGGGTCCGACGAAGCGCAGCCCTTCTACGTGAATTCGCCCTACGGCATCGCGCTGGCGCACAACGGCAACCTGATCAACATGGATGCCCTGCGTCGCGAGGTGTTTGAGCAGGACCGCCGGCACATCAACACCGAATCGGATTCCGAAGTGCTGTTGAACGTGTTCGCGCATGAGTTGCGCGAACAAGGCGCGCTGACGCCGCGCGCCGTGATCGCGGCCGTCGCCGGCGTGCACCGTCGTTGCAAGGGTGGCTATGCCATCGTCGGGCTGGTGCTGGGCCTGGGGCTGGTTGCCTTCCGCGATCCGCACGGCATCCGCCCCCTGGTGCTGGGCAAGCGAGAAACGCCATCCGGCGTCGAATACGCCGTGGCGTCTGAATCGGTGGCGCTTGATATCCTGGGCTTTGCGCGCGTGCGCGATGTCGCGCCAGGCGAGGCTGTGGTGATTACCTCGCGTGGCGAACTGCACACCGAGATCTGCGCACCGCCGGCACTGCATACGCCGTGCATTTTTGAGTACGTTTATTTCGCGCGCCCCGACTCGATGATGGACGATGTTTCGGTGCACAAGGCGCGCATGCGCATGGGCGTGAAGCTTGGCGAAAAAATCCTGCGCCTGCGTCCCGAGCACGACATAGACACCGTGATCCCCATTCCAGACACCTCGCGCGACGCCGCCCTGGAAATAGCCAATCTGCTCGGGGTGAAGTACCGCGAAGGCTTCATCAAGAACCGTTATATCGGCCGCACCTTCATCATGCCCGGGCAGGGCCAGCGGGTGAAATCAGTGCGCCGAAAGCTCAACCCGATCCCGCTGGAATTCAAGGGTCGGGTCGTATTGCTGGTGGATGATTCGATCGTTCGCGGCACCACGTCGCAGCAGATCATCCAGATGGCGCGCGACGCCGGCGCGCGCAAGGTCTACCTCGCCTCTGCCGCGCCGCCGGTGCGTTTCCCCAACGTGTACGGTATTGACATGCCGGCCGCCAGCGAGCTGGTCGCGCATGGCCGCAGCGAGCAGGAAATCCAGGAACTGCTGGGCTGCGACTGGCTGATCTACCAGGACCTTGCCGACCTGGAAGACGCGGTTGCCGGGCCCAAGCACAAGCTGTCCCATTTCGATTCGTCCTGCTTCAACGGCGAATACGTGACGGGCGTCGAGCCAGGTTACCTGGAGGGCCTGCAGCAGGCGCGCAATGACGAGTCCAAGCTCAAGCGTCGCGCCTCGTGAGTCCACCGCGGTGACCGGTCCGGGAAACCTGTACGACGCGTTGTGGCACTGCATCGAGGCGAGCGACCCGGGCGAAAAGATTGAACGCGTCAATGCCCTGGCGTCCAGTTTCGAGGCGATGGAGCGCAGTGGCGGCGATGCCACGGTGTCGCTGGAGCCGCCCGGTCGTCCCGCGCTGCCCAGGCTGGTATCGCCGCGCGACCTGCCGCAGCGCGGCCTTGGCAGCGTGGACGGCCGCGCCGCCTTGTTGCATGCGGTAACGCACATCGAATTCAACGCAATCAACCTGGCGCTTGATGCAGCCTATCGCTTTCGCGCGATGCCAGCGCAATTTGTCGTCGACTGGATCAGCGTGGCAGTGGACGAGGCGCGGCATTTCAGCCTGCTGTCGGCGCGCCTGGAAGAACTCGGCCACCGATACGGTGGCTTCGATGCGCATGACGGCTTGTGGGCGATGGCCGAGCGCACGGCGGGGTCGGTGCTGGCGCGCATGGCCCTGGTGCCGCGCGTGCTTGAAGCCCGCGGCCTGGACGTGACGCCGGGCATGATAAAACGCCTGCGCGGGTTGGGCGATGACCGCTCGGCCGACATCCTGGAAATCATCCTTGCCGAAGAAGTGCGGCATGTTGCCATCGGCAGCCATTGGTTTGCCTGGTGCTGCGAACGCGGGCAACTCGACCCCGATACGACGTTCATCGAGTTGATCCGTGGCGTTGGCAAGGGTTCGATTCGTGGCCCATTCAACCTGCCTGCGCGGCGCGAAGCGGGCTTTAACGATGAGGAACTTCGCCTGATCGCCAGCCTGGCGGAGTCAATGCCTTGAAGTGCGGTCTGGCATGGATTTTCTTATTGGCCTGCACGCTTGCGATCGGTTGCGCGCGGGAGACCGATACCGAAGGCGAGTTGTCCGCTGTCGACAGCGCGCGTGCTGCCGAAATGTTCGCGGCCTTCGAAAGCGCCAGCAAGGAAAACAATTGGGAAGTTGCCGAAACCCATGCCGACACCTTGCGCGCGGCATTCCCGGGTAGCAATTTTGCAGCCAAGCTGGCACCGACGCTGGCTGCCGTGCGCGACCAGGCCAACCAGCAGCGCGATGCGCGCCGCCTTCGCGATTTGTGGGACTACCAGGCCGTGGCGAAAGGCAAGGGATGGCAGCGCACCGCAACCCTCTACAGCCGTACACCAGTCGTGGAAGAAGGCGAGCTTGCCATCCAGCCCGATGCACAGCTGGTACTGCGCGACCATCCGCAGTGGGGTCGCAGTTCGTACCTGTTGTTTGCGCAGTCGAAGTTTGAATGCGGCCCGCCCTGCGGGGTGGAGATCAGCTTCGACGGCGGCACAGCGCAATCGTTCGCGGGCAAGCAGGCGGATTCGGGCAAGGGCCCGGCCTTGTTCATCGAGGACGAGGCGCGATTCGTCCAGCGGTTGTCGGACGCGAGCGAGGTGCGTATCCAGTTGCCCAAGGGCAGTGGCAGCGCAACTTCGCTGGTCTTCGAAGTATCCGGTTTCGCCGCCGCGCGTTATGAAAAACCCTGACGCCTAGAGCGCGGAAAGCTCCAGCCCGTCCGCGCTCATGCGCAGCACGGAGCCTTGCTGGTACCAGTCGCCCAATACAACGCGTTGCGCGGTCTGCCCGTTGGACTGCAGCGCATGGATGGCGGGCCGGTGGGTGTGGCCATGGATCATGCGGCGGACGCCATGGCGTTCGAGCGTTGCTTCCACGCTGGCCGGGTTGACGTCGGTAATCGCCTCGAGCTTGCCTTCGTCGCGCAGGCCCTGCTGATGGCTACGGCTGGCCTCGCGTGCCTTATCGGCGAATTCACGCCGCGCTTCAAGGCTCTGGTCGAGAAAGCGCTCGCGCCATTGGGGTTGCCGCGTCTCGCGCCGGAAAGCGAGGTAGGCCGTGTCATCGCTGCACAGCAGGTCGCCGTGCATCAACAAGGTCGGCTCGCCTTCCAGCATCACCACGCAGGGGTCGGGCAACAAGTTCGCGCCGGTTGCCTCGGCAAACGCCGGGCCCAGCAGGAAGTCGCGATTGCCGCGCATTACGTGGACCGGAACGCCGGAATCGCTGAGTTCGCGCAGGCCAGCCCGCACGGCCTTTGCCAATTCGCTGTCCTCGTCATCGCCGATCCAGGCTTCGAACAAGTCGCCCAGGATGTAAAGCGCCTCGGCTTGGCTGGCCTGCGTGCGCAGGAAATGCAGGAACTGCATCGTGATCGCCGGGCGCGACCGGTCGAGATGCAAGTCGGAAATGAAGAGGATCGCCACGATCAGGGATCAACTATGGCGGCGCGCTCGACCAGCACCGGGCCAAGCGGGACGTCGCCCGGGAGAGGCGCGCGCGCGGCCGTGGCAACCAGGCGGATCTTGTCGATGACATCCATGCCTTCCACTACGCGTCCGAACACACAATATCCGGTCAACGCAGGCGTGCTGTCGTTGCGGAAATCGAATTGGCGGTTGTCCACGGTGTTGATGAAGAACTGGGCTCGCGCCGAATCCTTGTCGCCCGGCCGGCGCGCTGCGCTGATGGTGCCGCGCAGGTTGGACAGGCCGTTGTTGGCTTCATTCGGGATACCGGCGCGCTCGGGCTTGATCTCCAGGTCCGGCGTGTAGCCGCCGCCCTGTACCAGCAGGTCGGAAATGACGCGGTGGAAGATCGTGCCGTTGTAGTGGCCGTCGCGCACGTAGGAAAGAAAATTGGCGACCGTCAGCGGGGATTTTTCCGGGTAGAGCTCAACCACGATGCGGCCCATGCTTGTTTCGAGCAATACGCGCGGACCGGCGACGGCGGCGGGCTGGTTCAGAACCTGGTCGGGGAGTGCGACCGCGCTGCTTTCGGTCTGCGCGAGGGCAGGCGATCCGAGCAAGCCAGCCAGCAGCAGGAAGGTGGAGGCGAACGGAAAAGTCTTCATGTCACCATTTTAACAGCCGCGGTGCTTGGCGACCGGCCGCGTGCCAGGAATCTCGCGCGCTAGTAAGGTGGCGTTCCCGAAACGGGGACAATCGGAAGGCCCGGCGGTAAAATGCCCGGTCCAGCATTTCCCGAGCATTCCCCGATGACCTGCCGCACCCGATTCGCCCCCAGTCCCACCGGCTTCCTGCACATCGGCGGCGCCCGCACAGCGCTCTACTGCTATTTGGAAGCGCGCCAGCGCGGCGGCAAATTCATCCTGCGGGTCGAGGACACCGATCGCGAGCGGTCCACGCAGGAGAACGTCCAGGCCATCCTGGACGCGATGGACTGGCTGGGGCTGGAATACGACGAGGGCCCGATCTACCAGACCGACCGCCTGGAGCGCTACCGCGAGGTCGCGGAAAAGATGATCGTCGATGGCCTGGCTTACTACGCCTACGAGACCCGCGAGGAGCTTGAGGCAATGCGCGAGGCTGCGCTGGCTGCCAAGGAAAAGCCTCGCTACAACGGCCATTATCGCGACCTCGGCGCGCCCTTTCGCGAAGACCCCAATCGCGTCATCCGCTTCAAGAATCCGCCGACCGGCACGGTGGTGTTCGAGGACAAGATCAAGGGCCGCATCGAGTGGAGCAACACCGAGCTCGACGATCTGGTCATCTTCCGCTCCGATGGCTTCCCGACCTACAACTTCGCGGTCGTGATCGATGACATCGACATGGGCATCAGCGACGTGATTCGCGGCGACGACCACGTCAACAACACGCCGCGCCAGGTCAACATCTACAACGCGCTGGGTGCGACGGTGCCGTATTTTGCGCACATGCCGATGATCCTCGGCCCCGATGGCGCCAAGTTGTCGAAACGCCACGGCGCTGTCAGCGTGATGCAGTATCGTGATGATGGCTTCCTGCCGCATGCGCTGCTCAATTACCTGGTACGCCTGGGCTGGTCGCATGGCGACCAGGAAATCTTCAGTCGCGAGGAAATGACCAGGCTTTTCCGCATCGAGGACGTCAACCAGTCTGCGTCGCGTTTCGATGTCGAAAAACTTTCCTGGCTCAACCAGCACTACCTCAAGTCCGATGATCCGGCCCAGGTCGGCGCGCACCTGCTGTGGCATCTGCGCGCGGCCGGCTACGACCTGGAAAACGGCCCTGCGCCTGCGGACGTGGTGCTGGCCTTGCGCGATCGGGTGCAGACGCTCAAGGATATGGCCGCGCGCGCTGCAGTCTGGTATCTGCCGCTGACGACCTATGACGAGGCTGCCGTCACCAAGCACCTTGTGCCGGCCGCGGCGACCCCCCTGCGCGAAGTGCGTCAGCGTCTTGGCGCACTGGCGACCTGGAGCGCAGGCGACGTGCATGACGTGCTGGCCGCCACTGGCGAGGCACTGGGCGTTGGACTGGGCAAGATCGCGCAGCCACTGCGTGTCGCCATCACCGGCACGCAGGTATCTCCTTCCATCGAACACACCGTATTTCTTGCCGGGCGCGACCAGGCACTGGCGCGAATCGATGCGGCGCTGGCAATGGTCGAAGCGCGCAGCGCTTGAAACACCCGGTGGTAAGGCCCAACCTAGTGGACATGGCCAAGCCCAAGCCCAAGCATGCGCACGACCACGGCCCGGATGGCGCGGATCCCTGCACCGATCCCAAGCACCACGTGCACGATGCGCGCGCCTACGTGCATGCGGTCGAACAGGCCTGCGCCAGCCGGGGCCTTCGGCTGACGCCGCTGCGCGCGCAAGTGCTCGGCCTGGTGGCCGCAGCAGGCAAGCCGATCAAGGCCTACGACCTGCTCGACCAGATGAAGGGTGAAAGCGGCAGCACCGCGCCACCCACGGTCTATCGCGCGCTCGATTTCCTGCTCGAGCAAGGCTTCATCCACCGGCTGGCTTCGGTGAATGCCTTCATCAGCTGCCACCATCCGCAGGTGCGCCACTCGGTGCCCTTCCTGATCTGTGACAACTGCCAGAACGCGCTCGAGCTGGAAGACGAACGCATCGCCGACCTGCTGGACCAGCAGGCCAAGGCCCTGGGCTTCACGCCGCGGGCGCAGACTCTGGAAGTGCACGGCCTGTGCGCCGCCTGCGAGGCCGCCAGAGCAGGCTGAATGGGAGAAGGTTGGGCCAGTCGGTAACAATTGCCCACTCTGGCGTAATGTTATATTGTATCAATACCGCACCGAACCCCGGATCCAGATGCCCAGCCCGCCGTCTCCACTTCGATGGTCCCTTCACCGCTGGGTCGATTCGCTCGGCAGCGTTGGAGCTGTGATCTGCGCGGTGCATTGTGCGCTGCTGCCGTTCGCGTTGGTGCTGCTGCCGATCGTTGGCCTGGGCATCCTGGTGTCTCCCGCCTTCGAAACCGGATTCGTGCTGTTCGCCACGGCCCTGGCAATCGCCAGCTTGTGGAATGGCTACCTCCGCCACCGTGGCTACCATGCCATGGCCATCCTGCTGCCGGGATTGATCGCGCTCTGGGCAGGCGTTTTCGTCCCGCTGATCCACGAAACTGCCCTCTTGCATGCACTGATGATGAGCGGAGGCGGCGTACTGGTTGGGGTTGCGCACCTGATCAACCTGCGCCTCACGGACCTGCACGTGCACAACGCCAGCTGCTCCCATTCACCCTGATCGCTTGGTTGGTCAGGCCGCGGGTGATAGGCTACGCGACTGCAAAACACACTAAGCAAGGAATCGACATGGGCAAGGGCGATCGCAAGACGGCCAAGGGCAAGCGCAACATTTCCAGCTACGGCAACGCCCGTGCGACCACCGTAAAGAAGGCCGTGACCAAGGTTGCGGCCAAGGCCAAGGCTCCCGTGGTTGCCAAGAAAGTGCCGGCGAAAAAAGCCGCCGCGAAGTAATTCGCGCAGGTTTCACCGATGCTTCGAAGCCCCGCCCTGGCGGGGCTTTATCGTTCCTGGCCACCAATGACCATCGAGCGCAGCGGATTTCCGCCCAGCCAGTAGCTCAGCTCGGCAGGGTGGTCGAGCTCCCACAGCGCGAGATCGGCACGCAGCCCTGTACGAAGACAACCGCGGTCGTCTAGACCGAGCGCGCGCGCCGCGTTCACCGTTGCGCCGCGCAAGGCCTCGGCCGGTGTCAGCTTGAAGTGGGTGCAGGCCAGCGACATCGCCAGCCGAAGCGATTGCAGTGGCGAGGTACCCGGATTGAGGTCGGTGGACACCGCCATCGCCACTCCGGCATCGCGAAGCGCCGGGACAGGCGGCAAGCGGGTTTCCCTCAGCACATGGAATGCGCCGGGCAACAGCACCGCGACCGTTCCGCTCGATGCCATGGCCTGCACGGCGGTGGCGTTGCTGTATTCGAGGTGGTCGGCAGACAGGCCCGCGAATTCCGCGACCAGCGCCGCGCCATCGAGGTCGCTCAACTGGTCGGAATGCAGTTTTACCGGCAGGCCGAGCGAGCGTGCTTCCTCGAAGAGCACGCGAATCTGCAAGGCGCTGAAGCCGATGCCTTCGCAGAATCCGTCCACCGCATCCACCAGGCCCAGGCTGTGCAATTCGCGCAACCAGAAGCAGCAGGCGCCGATGTAGGCGTCCGCGTCACCGGCGAATTCCGGCGGCAGCGCATGCGCGCCCAGGAACGTGGTGCGCACCGTAATGCCCAGTTCGGCGCCGATCCTTCGCGCGACGCGCAGCATCTTTGCTTCGTTTTCCAGGTCCAGGCCGTAACCGGACTTGATCTCGATGGTTGCTACGCCATCGCCCATCAGGGCGTCGGCGCGCGGCAGGGACTGTTCGAACAATTCATCCTCGCCGGCCGCGCGGGTTTCGCGCACCGTGGACAGGATGCCGCCGCCGGCGCGGGCGATTGCTTCGTAGCTTGCGCCAAGCAATCGTTGTTCGAACTCGCGGGCGCGGTTGCCGGCGAATACCAGGTGCGTGTGGCAGTCCACCAGGGCCGGCGTCACCAGCACACCGTGGGCACGCCGCACCGTTTTCGCCAGCGACTCCGGTGTTCCGGGAAGATCAGACTCCTTGCCGACGAAGGCGATGAGGCCATCCTTCCACGCGATCGCGCCGTCATCGATGCAAGCGTAGCCGTCCGTGCTGCCTTCTTCCATGGTCACCAGCCGGCAATCGAAAAGCAGGCCGTCCCAGCGGGGTGGATGGTTCGGATCAGGGCGTGTGGTCATCGCGGCATCGTACTAACGAATGGCGCCTGCAGCGCGCAAGAATTCAGGATCGCAACCGGCGCGGCGCGCAATTTCATCACTGTGTTGGCCCAGCGTCGGCGGTGCCTGGCGATAGTCCACGGGCGTCAGCGACAGATTCAGGGGGCTGGCTACCATCGGTACCTCGCCCAGGGTCAAGGTCATGCCGCGCGCCTCGGTCAGCGGCGCCTGCAGGGCCTGCGATACGGAACGAATGGGCGCGGCCGGCACGCCTGCGACCGTGAACAGGTCGAGCCAATGCTGCAAGGGCTGTTGCGAAAATATCGTCGCGAGCCAACCACACAGGGCCATCCGGTTGCGCACCCGCGATGCGTTGTCGCGATAGTCGGGATGGTCCACCCAGTCAGGGCGCTGCAAGGCAATGCAGGCCAGTCGCCAC
>JBBRXD010000031.1:0-14115 GCA_038248775.1 Lysobacterales bacterium
CAGGCGCGCGCCTTCGTTAGGCTCGAGGTTCGCCTGTTTGAACGCTTCTTCGTTGTCGCCCTGGAGCAAATACACCGTGGAAAGGACTGACCGGATCCATTCCGAATCCGGCTGCAGCAGCAGCACGGTGCGACAGGCCGCCAGCGCGGGCTCGTAATTACCGGATTGGGACTCTACAGCGCACAGGTTGGAGTGGGCAGTGGGGTTGGTCGGGTCCACCTGGGCAACCCAGCGCCGAATACGCACTGCTTCCGGAAGCCGACCGATCCCTGCGAGGAAGCTGGCAACATTCTGCAGAACGGCGGGCGACGCTGGGTCGATCGCCAACGCCTTTTCGAACTGCGCTGCGGCACCAGGCAGGTCATTGGCGTCCTGGGCCAGCTTGCCGAGGTAGGTGTAAGGGAGGGCGAGTTGCGAGTCCAGGGCGAGCGCTTTTTCCGCAGCCTCCCGGCTCAGCTGCACGGCTTCAGTACGGGGACGCTCAGTGAATATCGCCTGGTTGAGATAAGCCCGCGACAGGCCAACCCAGGCTTGTGCCTCCCTGGGGCTTTGTTCGAGGATGCGCTTGAACAGGGCGATGGCTGCGACACGGGCCTGCTTGGTGCCCTGCGAATTCAGTGCGTTTGCCTGCAGCAGCAGCGGATAGACCTTCGGATCGGACAGCCGCAACTTGGGTGCGCCGCCGAGCAGGGTCAGCTTGAGCTTGTCCACCACGGTCGCAGCGATTTCATCCTGTACCTTGAAGATATCGTCGAGTTTGCGGTCGTAGGTTTCCGACCACAGGTTCGCCCCATCCTTCGCGCGGATCAACTGCACGGTGATGCGCACGGTGTCGCCCGATCGGCGCACGCTACCTTGAAGGACGGAAGCCACGTTGAGCTTGCGCCCGATCTCCTGGATGCCGATGTCCTGGTCGCGGAACTGGAAACTCGAGGTGCGGGCAATCACCGTAAGTTCCGGGATCTTCGACAGCAGGTTGAGCAACTCCTCGGAAATACCGTCGGAGAAATAGGCCTGGTCTTTGTCGGCACTCATGTTTGCAAACGGCAGCACGGCGATAGAGCGGTCGTTTGCGGGCTGCGCGCTGGCCGCAGCATCTTGCTTGGCTGGTGTTGCGGCCACTGATACGGAAGGACTCGGATGCGTTCGGTTCCAAACCACGGTGCCAATCGCGACAAGCAACGCAGCGAGTGCGATGCCGATTGCCAGTGCACGCTTGGGTGCGCGGCCGCTGGTGGCCAGTGCGACCGTGGCCATCAATCCGCTGTTTGACGTGGTGCCGGCCAAAGGCTCCAGCTGCGCCTGCATCGCCTCGGCACTTGGCCAGCGTTCGTCGGGCGACTTCGCCAGCGCCCGCATCACCACCGCCGCCAATGCCGGTGGCACGGCTTCGCGCGCAACCCGGATGGGCTCGGGCTTGGTGGTGAGGTGCGAGGTGAGGATCTGTTGCGCGCTACCGGAGAACGGCGGGTGCCCGACCAACAGTTCGTAGCCGACGATGCCCAGCGAATACAGATCCGCGCGATGGTCCAGCGACGGATCGGACGAGGCCTGCTCGGGTGCCATGTACGCCGGCGTGCCAAGGGCGATGCCCATGCTGGTGCTGGACTTGCGATCGGCCGCATCGCTAATGGCTTTGGCAATGCCGAAGTCGGTCACCACCACGTGCTTGCCGTTGTAGAGGATATTTTCCGGCTTGATATCGCGGTGCACGATGCCGGCGGCATGGGCATAGGCCAGCGCATCCGCCACTTCAGCAAGCAGCTTGGCGACCTTGGCGAAGGGCAGCAGCCCACCTTCGTCAAGCCGTTCGCGCAGGCTTTGCCCGTCCACATAGGGCATCACGTAGTACAGGAGGCCATCTGCTTCGCCGGAATCGTGCACGGTCAGAATGTGCGGATGGTGCAGGTTGGCAGCGATGCGGACTTCGTCTTCGAAACGTTCCGGACCCAGCGCGGCGGCGACTTGCGGCTTGAGCACCTTGATCGCGACGCGACGATGGTGCTTGAGGTCCTCGGCAAGATAGACCGTTGCGCTGCCGCCGGCACCGACTTCGCGTTCTACCCGATACCTGCCTGCGAGGGCCGCGACCAGGCGGTCCGCAATAGCGTCCGAGGTGGTTTCCATCGCGTGTGCCCGCTCCCCAGCTGGAAGGTGTTCAGGTTAACACGAGGGTCTCGGTTTTTACGCCACTCGCCGGCGTCAAGGCAGGAACGGCGCAGCCAGCGGTTCGGTAGACCGGGTGCATGAACGTGGTGAAGAAACCCGACGCCGCGACCAGGGTGATTCGGTTGATCCTGACGTTTCAATTGCAACGCAAAACTTGCATGCAGCCCACCTGTGCTGATTAACATAGCGACCCTTCTTGGTGTTGCCGTAGTAGCGGCTTCCAGGGCAGTGGTAGACATTCGAACTGGCATTGACCCAGACCTTGGTACCAACCCCCGGTTGAGAACTCGACAAGCTCTGTATCGGCGCTGCCGACGCTGATCGAGCTGCCTGCGGTGAACACGTCTGGCCATAAGCAGCGCGGTAGCCCTGCGACTGGGCTTCCCGCAGCGCGGGCAAGCCACTTCCACCGAACGAATTGGTCCCCTATGGCATCCAGTTGCGCGGCCCCGGTGGGCGTTGATCAATGGCACATCAGTGGGTTACCTGATCTCCATTCAGCATGCTAGTTTTAATAACGTATCAACAGGGATCGCACTCATGGCTGCAGCTACTCAGGAACTGGAACGCTTCGTCCACGAGGCCCTGGCCAAGGGCATGTCCCGGCAGGCTATCGAAGATGCATTGGCTGGCGCAGGCTGGCCGGCGGAGCAGGCGCGCAGTGCGCTGAACGCGTATGCCGATGTCGAATTTCCCGTGCCGGTACCCAAGCCGCGACCGTACCTGTCGGCGCGCGAGGCCTTTCTTTATCTGGTGTTGTTCGCGACCTTGTATGTGGCGGCTTGGAATCTCGGCAGCCTGTTGTTCGACCTGATCAACCGCGCCTTTCCGGATGCTGCCGACCCGGCCTACCAGGTCAGCCGTCTGGCGGAGTCGATTCGCTGGTCTACCTCGTCGGTAATCATCGCTTTCCCGGTTTTCCTGTACGTCGCCCATTACCTGGGCCGCGAACTGGCGCGCAGCCCGATCAAGCGTCTGTCGGCCGTGCGCCGCTGGCTCACTTACCTCACGCTGTTCATCGCTGCGGTCGTGCTGGTCGGCGACATGATCACGCTGGTGAATAACGTGCTTGGCGGTGAACTTTCGGTCCGCTTCATCCTGAAGGTTGTCGTCGCCGCAGTGATTGCCGGCACTATCTTCGGTTACTACCTGTTCGACCTGCGCCGCGAGGAGAAAGAGGAGTGACGACGCCAACTTCTGGCAGCACCCTCGGCCGACGCCTGGCCATCGTTGCCAGCGTGGTCGTGCTGGCGACGATAGTGGCGTCTGTACTCGTCAATGGATCGCCTGCTGCGCAACGCGAGGCCAAACTGGACGCACGGCGCGTAAGCGACCTGGGTGACCTGGAGGATTCAATCCAGCGTCATGTTCACGAGGAAGGTTCGCTGCCAGCCAGCCTCAGCGCGCTGGCCAACAAACCCGGCGTCCGCCTGGCCATCGTCGATCCGGTATCGGGCCAGCCCTACGAGTTCGAGCCGTCCGGTCCGCTTCTTTATCGCCTGTGTGCAACGTTCACGACGGATACTGCGGCAACTGGGTCGCCTACCGGGTACGGGTCGAGCGAGTCCGACTGGGCGCATGGGTCGGGCCATCGCTGCTTCGAGCGCACGGCCAAAGCGAAGGGCAGTTAGTCCTCACTGCCAAAAGCGGAACAGCAACCACGCAGGAACTCCAACATAGAACAACAGTCGGCTGAGACCCTCCAGCGTGCTCCGGACATTGACTGCGCGTCCGGGGCGCATAGTGATGGCTACAAATGTGCCCACTTCGGTGCCGACGCGCAGCACGGCAGCAAACAGCACCAGGCCAATCGCCCACGACGCCCACCAGATGGCCAGCGCGATCAGGTAGGCCTTCAATCCAAACGTGTAGTACTCGCCGAAGGTTCCGCCGTAGGCGATGTGCTGGTGCAGGCGGAAGGCGGGCAGTGCCGGCACAAGCGGAAACAAAACGAATTTCAGCAGCGGGCTGTCGATGCGCCAGCGCGGAGCGGCTGCGCGTGCGCGGGCATAAATGGTCGCGCGACGGGTCAGCGCATCGCTGAGCGTGGTTGATCCACCCGCATGGAGCAAGGCCCGGATCAACGCGGCCGGATCGGCCAGCGCAATGCCCTGCGACCAGCGTCGCCCTGATGCAAGCGTCAGCCATACGCCTGTTGCGGGAATCGGCAGTGTCCACGGATCGACGGCCGCGATGTCCTTCGCGTCTATCTCGGTGCGACGCCCGGGCTGTTCCAGCATCAGCGTGCCGTTTTCAACGCGCAAGTTTGCGCCGAACGCGCGACGGATCGACCAGACTGCGGCTTCGGGTGCCAGCACCAGGCCGACGAACATCCATATCTGCGTCAGCGTGTTCGACGGCTCGGCGTTGCCGAACAAGGCGATGAGGCCAATCCAGGACAGGCCGATGAACGCGAATATCCGGAGCAGCCCCGCCGCTACTCGCCAGGCAGGTGAGAGTACGACGCACTGGATCTTGAATTCCTCTTCAATGGTGTCTGTCGCTGAGAGTGCGGCCGCGCCGCGCGCCGCGCGCCTTTTCATCGCCGCGGTGACAGAGAACACGGCCAGCATCACGAGGAACAGGAAGCCTGCACGACCAACCCAATTGCCCCAAGCCACCATCAAGGTCGTGCGCGCCTCAGCCGTGTATACCTCGCCAACCAGCAATTGCTGCTTGCCCATCGCAGTGGCCGCGACCACCGCGCCGGTGACATCAATCACGGCGCTGATGCCATCGGCAGTGACCCGCATCTGCGGCAGGCGCGTCTCGATGCTGCGAAAGGCCGCCACGTTCAAGTGCAGGTTCGCGCCCGACGGATAATCGGTGAACCACGAATCGTTCGACATCGCCAGGATCAATTGCGCACCCAGTCGCGCGCCATCAATGCCCAGGCTTGGGTTCACGTCGTCCAGGCAGATCATCGGCAGCACGGGAATTTCGCGCCCATCCGCCAGGCGAAGCGGAAACAATCGCGCGCCATCGCCGCGTTTCCAGGTGCCCGTCCACGGCAACAGGCGACGGAATGTCGGGCCGTCCAGCCATGATGGTACGTGCTCGGTGAAAAGGAACAGATCGGTCTTGCGATAGAAACCAAGCTTGCCTGTCGTGGGTTCGACGAATGCGGCCGCGTTGTATTCACCGTTGCCATCGACATCGTAGGTGCCGAACACCAGCGGAACGCCGGCAGCAGTGACGAAGTCCAGGATTTCGCGATCAAGCGCCGCGCCATCCTCGCTCTTCGGGCTGCCGAAGGTGGTCGGATAAACCGTCTCCGACCACAGCAGCGCATCCACCTTGTGCAGTTGCACCGCCTCGCGCGACATCGCGTAATGCGTGTCCAGCACATGGCGGACCACTTCGTACGCGCCCATTTCCTGGCGCAGGCGTTCGTAGTCGTAGATATTGGACTGCACCATGCCGATTCGGATTGGTGTTTGCACACTCTCCCCGATCGGCGTCAGGTCTTGCAGGCGAAACACCCCGTAGCCACTCATCATCAGCGGCAGCAACAGTGAAAGGGCGAGCGGCCTGGCCAGCGCGCGCACGCCCTGGTGTCGCCGGCCGATGGCAAACGCCACGCCTTCGTTCACCAGCAACAGCAGAAACGTAATGCCGGCCGCGCCACCCAGGTCCGCGACCTGGCGCAACTCCGGCGACGGATACAAACCATGGCCAAGGGTGTCGCCCAGCAATTTTGGCACCAGCCATTCCGTTGCAACCCACGCCGATGCGCCAGCCAGCGCACGCAGCAGCGGGCCATGGTGGCGGCCGATGAGTTGACGGACCAGTGCGAAGGCAAGGATTTGTGGTTGCAGCAAGGGCGCCGCCACCAGCAAGACGAGCAGCCCGGTCGCCGATCCGACGCCGGTGAAAGCGCCGATGGCAACGCCGAACCAGGTGAATACTGCCGCAACGAACGCGATGCTCATCAACCAGCCGCTTCGCAACGCACAGGCCACGGTCGGCGTTGCGTTCAACACCAGCAGCCAGGGTACGAGTGCGATGAAGCCAAGCAAATAGGCTGGGCCGCCGCGCGAATAAAGGCCGAACAGGGCCGCGCTGGTCGCGAGGCCGGCGAGGGCGCGCCAGCCTGGGTAGGAAAACCGTGCCGTGTTCAGCCGGGCGTACTCCGCGGGTCGATCGGGGGCGGAATTTCGATGGGCCGCAATGGAAGCCCGGGCGGCGCCAGCGCCGGCGGCACCACGCGATCGGGCGGAATCTCGATGCGTCGTCCGGCGCTGTCGAAGAATTCAAAATCAGGCGAGTACATCAGGATCGGTTCGATGCGCTGGCCGTCGTCGGTGGCCTGGAAGTGGCGGACATAGCCTTTGGGCAACACGTATTCCTCGGGCACGGCCAGGCCGATCAATGGCGGGCTGGTGCCGGGTGGCGGAAATGCGCCGATACCGGTGTGGATACCGGCCTTGTGCAGTTCGTCGATCACCTCCTTCGCGGTTGGCGCCGGTTGCCCGGGCACGTAAAAGTTGGCGAGGTCATTCGGGTCGTTCGGATTCCTGTCTGATGGCACCGGCCGCCCCGTAAGCTGGCGATCGCCGCTGGTAATCGCTGCCGACGCGGCGCCGTCGCTGCCGTTTGCAGCGCGTGTGCCCGGGGCCGTGGCATCGGAAACACCACGACCGCTATCGGATGCGGCGCGATCGGACGCCATCGTAATCAGGTAGCCGATGAAGCAGCCGACAAGGACGAGGGCGAGTGCCTTGTAGAGCCAGCCCGATCGCGAGCCACCTGACGCGTGTCGGGTGATGCGAACGCCATCGCCGTCCGGTCGGGACGGCGATGGGTTTTGCTTTTCAGATTCAACCATCGACGCACTCCAGCGCGTCGAAGCGGTTACGGCGTCGCCGGGCCGTGGGTGGACAGCGACCAGCCCATGCGCTCGTGGCCGTAGGCATTCCAGATCGGACTCTTGCCGTTGAGGAACGAGGTATAGCGCGGCGCGCCCGAACTGGTGGTACCACCGAACAGGCCGGCCTTTACCGTGCCGCCGGTGTAGGTCGGGTGCGTGTTGTCGGACTGGATGTAGTCGTAGCTCGATGATGCGGACACGAAGTGCGTATTGGCATCGCGCAGGGTCGGACGCAGCGTGGTGGTGATGCGGGCAACATAGCTTGCTTCGGACTCGCCCAGCACGTACTGCAGGGCCTCAGAGTCAACCGCGCCATCGCCATTGCTGTCGTAATCAGCGCCCATGTATTGGGCGAAATTGTCCGCGCACTTGAAGCCCTTCTGTGATGCATAGGCGCACATCCAGTAGTTCATCTTGGCGAGGGCCGGCAGGAAGGTGTCACGCATGTTGACCTTGGCGCCAGTAGTGGAGTCCGTGCACGAGCTGAGCACGTTGTCCGCGTCGTAACCAGGGTAGTGCAGGTTGCCGACGATCTTGAGCTTGGTGCCGGCATAGGCGTTGCTATTGATGAAGTCCATCGCCGCCGCCACATAGGTCTTGCAGTTGTTCACAGCGGTGGTCAGCACGGCATAGTTGCAGGTGCCGGTCTGGCCCTTGAAGCTGGTACGAGCCTGCAGGCCATCGTTGCCGCACATCTCGAAGGTCACCACGCGGGTCGAACTTGCCTGCATATATGATTTTTCAGCGACGATCTTGTTGTTGTAGACGTCCGACGCCACGGCGCCGGACTTGGCGCGGCGGATGCTTTCGATATCCGCATTCCATGGCGCCGACAGGTACTCGGCTTCGACCGTGGGCGCTGAATATTTCGCCGCGCTGGTAGTGGAGCCGTTGTAGCCGGCGTAAATGGAATCGCCGTAGGCAACGACCCGGTACTTGGTGGTGGTGTTGGCCCGGTTGACGGTCCACGACACGTTCTGGTTGAGGGTGTTGGCCAACGCCGCCGAGCCGGTAACCAGCAGGGCCAGGGCGGGGAAAAGCGTGCGAGCGGACTTGCCGAAACGGGTGGTCATGACGTCATCCCTGTTGGAGGTGTGTTCCCGCAGGAGTCGGGGACTCCTGACACTGATAGCAACAACCTGATCGGCAACCGGCCCCTTGCAGGCCTCCCCGAGCCGCTCCGTACCCTAGCGTTTGTTGTGATGGGCGTCAACATATCTCGACCCGTTTTTGGCAACGGGCAAAATGGTTTAAATGACTTATGCCACGTGCCGTCACCGGTACTACCGGTCAGGATGCCGCCACCTCTCCGAGTTTGGCCCCTTTTCATGCGCTTGCCCCTGCTGCTGGCCTTGCTGTCGTTCTCCGGCGCGCTTTGCGCCCAGGCCCCGCAGCCTGTTGCACCGCACCAGATTCCGAAGCTGCCCGAGGGCATCGTGATTGACGGCCAGTTGGACGATGCGGCCTGGGCCAGCGCCGGCGAGTTCGACCTGGCCTACGAGATTTCCCCCGGCGAAAACATCGCCCCGCCGGCAACCACGAAGGCACGCATCGGCTACACCGAAACCGCGCTGTACGTTTCCTTCCGCGCCAACGACCCCAAGCCTGGCGACATCCGCGCGCGCCTGCGCGATCGTGACGCCGCCTACCGCGACGACTTCAGCGGCATCATGGTGGACACCTTCGACGACCAGCGCCGGGCTTACGAATTCTTCGTCAACCCCTTCGGCGTGCAGATGGACCTGATCCAGGACCAGGCCACGGGTGACGAGGATGATTCCTGGGACGGGCTGTGGACCAGCGCGGGCCGTATCACCGATGCCGGTTATGAAGTGGAGATGCGCATTCCGTTCTCGACCTTGCGCTTCCGCGAGGGCGACCAGGTCAAGCGCTGGGCGATCAGCCTGTTCCGCAGCTATCCGCGCAGCACGCGCCACCAGCTGGCCAACCAGAAGGTCAGCCGCGATTCCAATTGCTTACTGTGCACCTTTGAGAAATTTGAAGGCATGGCTGGCGTTCGCCCAGGCCGCAACCTGGAGGTGGTGCCGACAATAACGATCGCGCGCCCCGAGTATCGCGAAGAAGTCGGCGGCCCCTGGTTGAATGACGGCGTCAACATCGAACCCGGTGTGGACGTGTCGTGGGCACCTTCGCCGAACATGACCTTGAATGGCACGATCAATCCCGACTTCTCGCAGGTTGAAACGGACCAGGCGCAGCTCAATCTCAACGACAGCTTCGCGCTGTTCTTCCCGGAAAAGCGCCCCTTCTTCCTGGAGGGCGCGGATTATTTCGGCACCCAGTTCAACGTGCTGTACACGCGGCAGATTTCCGATCCGTCCTGGGGCCTGCGCGTGACCGGGCGTAACGGCGACGGCACCTATGGTGCCTTCGTTGCGCAGGACACCACGACCTTGCTGCTGGTGCCGGGCGTGCTGGGCTCGGGCTTCCGCGTGCTGGACCAGTCCGCCGACGTCGCCGTTGCCCGCTACCGCTACAACGTGAATGAACACACCACGCTGGGCGTTATTGGCACCTTCCGCCACGGTGACGACTATGCCAATGATGTCGTCGGCGTGGACGGCCGCTGGCAGAAAGGCGCGCACACGGTAACCGCGCAACTGCTGCGCAGCGATTCGGAATATCCGCTGTCGCTCGACTTCGACGATGCCTCGCCCTCCGGTACGGCCAAGCGCGCCTTCTACGAGTTCAGCAATCGCGCCTGGTCATTCACCGCCGGGCACACGGCGATCGATCCGGGCTTCCGCGCAGACCTGGGCTTCATTGGCCAAGTTGGCTTTGACCGGACCTTGGTAGGCGGTAGCCGCAGTTGGTACGGAAAGGAAGGCGCCAGCATTACCCAGGTCAGCTTCTACTCCGACTGGGACATTACCCACCGCTTCGATGGCCAACTGCTCGAGCGCGAATTGGAAGCCCGCTTCAATCTCCAGGGCCCGATGCAGAGCAATCTGAATTTCTTCGGGCTGACGCGCGTGCGATTCTGGGACGAGCAGATGTTCGACGAGACCAATCTGGGCGTGAACTTCAACATCACGCCCTGGTCCGGCATTCGACTGGGCACTTCGATCTCCAGCGGCCAGCGCGTTGACCTGCGGGCTTCGCGCGAAGGTCGACTGTCTTCAATCAACTTCTTCGGCGAGATTGATCTTGGCCGGGGTATCAACATACAGCCCAATGCCAACTGGTCACGCTTGAAGCGCGACGGCGGCACCGCCTTCACCGCGTTGGTATTCGACACGCGCCTGAGCTGGCAACTCGATCCGCGCCAGCGCCTGCGCCTGACTCTGCAGGGCAGCCACATCGAACGCGACCTGGCCCTCTACGCGGCTGATAGCGTCAGCAAGGGCGGCCGCGAATGGGGTGGCCAGCTGCTGTACTCGTACAAGGTCAACCCACGCACGGCCTTCTACGGCGGCGTGTCCTATGGTGCCGTGCGCGATGACGACGACCTGGCCCCGGACATGTTCGGCAACAACCGTGGCGTGTTCCTGAAGTACAGCTACGGGTGGCAGCCGGGAGGCTGAGGGCCGGTCAGCCGCCGCAGCCACCACAACATTCGGACGCAAGCTGCTCGACATCGCCCAGCGGCACCGAAAAACCGGCATTCGTCACCAAGCCCTGCAGCCCGGCTCCGTCGAGATAGGTCGACACGCGGAGCACTTTGTTCAATCCGTCCAAGTCGATCATGGCTGCGGGGTCGGCCAGCAATAGTGCTTGCTCGACACAGGCGAGGTCGACGGGTCGGCCGTAGGTGCGGATGTTGAATTTCATGGCAGATTCCTGGATGGCGGCGGTTTCGCCTGGGGTGAAGCCATGATCGATGGCCGTGCCTGCCAGCGCCCTGATCCATATCAAGCCGGTTCCAAGCAGCGCGTACGGTCCAAGGCCAGGCGGGGCCCGGACACACATTGTGTCCATAAATGCAACGAATCGTTAGATGAACCTGTATTGATGTCGTTTCTGGAACGGCCCATATTACGGGCCATGAGCTTCACCCACCCTTCCACGAGCACCGCCATGAACAACATCGCCTCAGTCGCCGGCAAGTTCAGCGTCGATGGCTGGCTGGCCTCGTGCTGCAACCTGGGAGGTGCACGATGATCAAACTGCGTCCCGCCGCCGAGCGCGGTCATGCCCAGCACGGCTGGCTCGATTCCTGGCACAGCTTTTCGTTTGCCGACTATCGCGACGACAAGCACGTGAACTGGGGCCCGCTGCGCGTGATCAACGAAGACCGCGTGCAGCCAGGCGAAGGCTTTGGCACGCACAGCCACCGCGACATGGAAATCATCAGCTACGTGCTCGATGGCTCGCTTGGGCACCAGGATTCGATGGGCAACGCGGCCAATATCGTGCCCGGTGAAGTCCAGCGCATGAGTGCCGGCAGCGGCGTCACGCATTCGGAGTTCAACCACAGCGCATCGGGCGTGACCCACTTCCTGCAGATATGGATCATTCCGTCGGTAACCGGTATCACACCCAGTTACGAGGAAAAAACCTATCCGGAAAGCGACAAGCGCGGAAAGCTGCGCCTGGTTGCCAGCCCCGATGGCCGAGAAGGCTCAGTGACCGTGCACCAGGATGCGAACTTGTACGCCGGTTTGTTCGACGGCGCCGAGGTTGCCGAGCATGCATTTGCACCCGGCCGTCTTGGCTACGTGCATGTGGTGAAGGGCGCGGCGGTGGTGAACGGCCACAACGTGTCGGCAGGCGATGCCTTGCTCTACGCCGATGAGCAGGCCGTTGTGATCGAACAGGGTGCAGCTGCGGAACTGTTGGTGTTCGACCTGCCGCGTAATCCCTGAAGCCGTGACCCCGGGCCTATACTTGGCCGGGGACACACCGGTTTGGGGATCGCATGAGCCTGATGAAGCTGAGCACACGGCTGCGCGCGCATGACTGGACAGCGGCGCTGATCGAGCTGCTGATCGTGATCGTGGGCATCCTGATTGCCTTGCAAGTCAGCAACTGGAACCAGGACCGCCTGGATCGTGCCCGCGGCGACGCTTACTACCTGCGCTTGCAAGCCGAACTGGCCGCAGACCTGGGTGCCATGGACACGGCGCAAAGGTTCTGGGCCCAGGTGGCGGGCTTTGGACACGCTGCCATCGCGTACAGCGAGACCGGGCAACGCGTGGACGGATCCAACTGGAAAACCGTGCTCGCCTATTACCACGGCAGCCAGATCATGCCCTTCGAACTGGAGGACACCACCTTCAGCGAGATGCGTGATGGCGGCGACTTGGTGCTGATCGCCAACGAAGGCCTGCGCAAGCACCTGGCTGACTACTATCGCCTTACCGGTACAGGCATAAGGGCGGGCCTCCTGCGCCACGATCCGGTGTATCGCGTGCAGGTGCGCGGCCTGACGCCTACCGTGGTGCAGGAATATATCTGGAAGCATTGTTTTCGCCAGTTGGAAGGCACCAACCAGATATTGATCAACTGTCCGTCGCCCATCAGCGAAGCCGAGGCGGGCAATATCCTGACGACCTACCGGGCATCGCAGTCCCTGCTCGAAAACCTGCGCTATTGGAACTCGACGCTGGCGGTAAGCACCATCGTGATCGGTAGCGCGCGCAAGGAGGCCGCCGGCCTCGCCGCGGATGTTGAAAAGGCGCGCGCCAGGTAGGCGCGGCCCGCAGGGCTCATGAGTCCCGCCTGTTTCATGTGTTCAGCGCACCCGCACTGTCACCAGTTGCTCGAGACCCGGCACCGGATTGATGGCATACCTGCGGCGCAGGTCGGTGAGGCAACTGTCCACGATGGCCTTCGGCTGATCCTGCTGACGATTGAATTTGTCGGTGATAAATTTCCGGCCCCGCTCGGCCCGGGTGTAGAAGTCGAGCGGGTCGGCGGCGATGATTTCTGCGGAGCGGGCGTAATACTGTGCCCGCCGGTCGATGCTCATGGTTGAGTAACTCATCGCTACGTCTCCTGGGAAAGTTTCTCCGCGTCGCCCCGGATCACTATTGCGCCTGGATTGGCGTGATCCGACCATACTTACCTTTTGTTAACGCAGTCCTTAATGGATTGCGGATGCGAAATCCTGTTAAGCCACGCGACAGGCAAACAAAAGGGCCGGATTTCTCCGACCCTTCCGTTTTTACAAAGTAACTGGACTCAGTAGAACAGGCTGTACATCACCTGGCGCACGAGGCCATTGGTGACCGACACGAGGTAGGCATCCGAACCAACGCGGTTCCAGCGATAGCCACGCGGCGGTGCCGACAGGCCGTAGGGACGGTAGTCAACATAATAGTTGCTGCCGTAGTAGCCACGGGGAAGGCGCGAACCGATGTCGTAACGCACATAGCGGTAGCCGCGCGGCGCACTGTAGCGACCCGCATGGTACCGACGCTGGGCAATGGCGCGACGGTAGTCGTAGCGATTGTCGCCACGGTCGTAGCGGTTGTCGCCACGGTCGTAGCGGTTGTCGTTGTAGCGATTGTCGTAGCGACCATCACGGCTGTCGTAATAACCGTCGCGGCCGTAGCTGTCGGCCTGGTAGCGGTCGCTCCTGCCATCGCGATCGCGATCCCAGCTTTGATTGCTGCGATTGTCGTACGAGTCGTATTCATCGTAAACGCCGTAACGGTCCATATCCTCGCGCGAATAGGCGTAGCCGCGGTCGTCATAGGCGTCGGAATAATAGCCGTCGTCGCGTTCGTAATAACCGCTTTGTGCGAAGGCCGTGGAGCTCATCGCGCCGGTCAGGATCAGGGCCGATGTGATAGCGAGCAAGGTCTTTTTCATGGTGGTTCCTGGAAGCGGAAGTTTCCGCGAAGCCAGCATGACTGACGATGATTAATCGCGATTAAGTGGAAGCGGCGCAAACCTGCCGCCGGATAAATGGCCTCAGCGTGCTTGCAGCCAGCCTGGCAGCAGGCTGTGCGGATCAATGCGGGTGTCGGGATCGAAGGCAACGCCGTGCTTGGCCAGCAACGCCTGCAGCTGGCCGCTCTTGAAGGCATCCAGGGTATCGGTGCAACCGCCGATGTGTTCGCCGCCGATGAATACCTGGGGAATGGTGGGGCTTCCGATACGCTGGCGGA
>JBBRXD010000032.1:0-14035 GCA_038248775.1 Lysobacterales bacterium
CGGCGATGTACTTCAATGACTTCAACCGCAAGTCCACGGTTGGCCGTATCGGTTACCAGGCCCAGGGCGACGCGGGTGGCTTCCGCCCGTTCGGCCGTGTGGCCTGGGCGCGTGATACCCAGGACCGCGTGACCCGCGTGCAGGCCGGCAGTAACACGATGAACGGCCACTTCACCCTGGACGGTTTCCCAGGTGCGGAAGACTGGATCGAAGCCGAACTGGGCGCGGACTACGCTTTCAACGACGACACCTACGTGTCCCTTAGCTACCGCGCCCGCCTGAGCGACGACACCCAGGACCTGAAGTCCTTCAACCTGGGCTTCCGCAAGGAGTTCGGCGCGGCCGCGGCCCCGGCGCCCGAGCCGGTCGAGGCCGTGCAGACCACCACCTGCGCCGACCTTGACGACGACAGCGATGGCGTCAACAACTGCAACGACACGTGCCCGACCTCGGCGTCAGGCGAAGCGGTCGGCGCGGATGGTTGCGCGCTGCCCGCCGCGGAGCCCGAGCCGGTCATGGAGCCGAAGCCCTTCCGCAACTGATCGCTTCGCATCGCGATTGTCGAAGCCCGGCGCAAGCCGGGCTTCTTTTTTGTACGAGCTTGCGAGTCCAATCTTGGGGCCGTTCAGGCGCGTCATCGGGTTTGGCCAAACACGGGAAAAACGCCCACATCCGGCCAATTGTGGTTGAACAAGGTCAGCTACCGGCGTATGTTAAAAAAATATTACACGCGTCCGGGCACGCAGGTGCCCTCTGTCTGTCCGGCCGCACGCCTTGCGGGTTTTGCCGTTTCGAAATCAATTGCCAAGAAAGGGGAAGCAAACCGATGAAAAAGAAACTGTTAGTCACCACGATCAGCACTGCCCTGGCGTTCTGGGCACTTGCCGGAACCGCGATGGCGCAGGACACCGCCACGACCACCGAGGAAGAGGCCAAGAAAGCCGCTGAGCTTGAAAAGGTCGTCGTTACCGGTTCGTTGATCCCGCAGGCGCAGCAGGAAACCGCGTCGCCGGTCACCACGATCACCGCCGAGGACATCCAGAGGCAGGGCTACCGCAACGTCTCCGATGCCTTGCGTGCGCAGCCACTGGCCACGGGCTCGGTGCAGGACAACCAGTTCACCAACGGCTTCACCCCGGGCGCTACCACCATCAGCCTGCTCGGCCTGGATCCGGGCTTCACGCTGATCCTGCTCGACGGCCGTCCGCTCGCCGACTATCCGCTGCTCTACAACGGCCAGAGCAATATCACCGACCTGTCCACGATCCCGACCGCCATGGTCGATCGCATCGACATCCTGCCGGGTAACCAGTCGGCCATCTACGGTTCTGCGGCCATTGCCGGCGTGGTCAACATCATCCTGAAAAAACATCTTGAAGGAACCCAGATCAGCCTGCGCATGGGCGGCTATGACTCGGGCGGCGGTGACAACCTGCGCTTCCAGCTGACCGGTGGCAAGACCTGGGATTCGCTCGACCTGACCTACGGCCTGCAGTATTCGACCCAGGACGCGATGTTCGGCTACCAGAACCGCTGGTACGACTCGACCAACGACAATCCCGATCCGAATGCACGCTATGGCTCGCGCACCTTCATCATCCTCGACGGCTTCACCGGCCAGTACATCACGCCGACCGCCGAGCAGTGCGGGCGTGTGTCCGGAAACTTCTACGGCACCACCCAGATCGATGTCCGCCCCGGTCGCGGCTCCTTTTGCGGCAGCCGCGCCGAAGTTGGCAACACCAGCTTCCTCAACAAGGAAGACAGCGTCAGCGGCTATCTCAACGCCAACTGGACCATCAACAGCAACGCCGAGGCCTATGCCAGCCTGCTCTACAACGTGCACGAAACCACCGCCAGCAGCAGCTCGCGCTTCTGGGTGCCTGACGTCAATGGCAGTTTTGGCTACATCTGGGACGATCGCGATTTCTCGCTCAATCTCTACCAGCACATCTTCTCGCCCGAGGAAACCGGCGGACCGCAGAAACAGATCCTGAAGTCGAAGTCCTTCAACTTCGCGGCCGGCGTGCGCGGCACGTTCGGCCAATCGACCTGGGACTACGACGCCTATTACAACCGCTCGCAGTTCAACATCACCGATTCGCAGATGTGGCCGCTGACCAACGAGATCGAGGACTTCTTCCGCGACCAGTTCCTCGGCCCGCAGCTGGGAACCTACTACGGCTACCCGGTCTATCACCCCGACCAGGACGCGTACTACCAGTCACTGACTCCCGACCAGTACGCCAGCTTCCTGGACGAGATCCGCACCAAGTCCACCACCTGGACCCACAACGTCAACTTCCAGGTGACCAACGCGGAGCTGTTCGAATTGCCGGCCGGTTCGGTGGGTGTGGCGGCGCTGGTGCAGGCCGGCCACCAGGTCTGGAACAACCCGACCGATCAGCGCGTGCTGGCAGGCGACTTCTGGGGCATTACCGGAACCCAGGGCGCGGGCAAGCGCGATAGCGCTGCGGTCGCGGTTGAATTCCGCGTGCCGATCTTCAGCACGCTGACCGCCAACCTGTCGGCTCGTTACGACAAATACAAGAACATCGATGCAGGTGACGACGCCCGGGCAACCTACAAGCTGGGCCTGGAATACCGCCCCGTCGAAACCTTGCTGGTGCGCGGCAACTACGCCACCGCCTTCCGCGCCCCGGATATGTCGTACATCTACGCCGGTGACAGTGGCTTCTTCAGCAGCGCGACCGACTACTACCGTTGCGAGGAAGCGGGCCAGGAGCTCCAGGATTGCACCTGGAATCCGGCCAACTTCCAGGGCCGCCGCATCGGCAACCCGGACCTGAAGTCAATCACCGCCGAGTCGTTCGGTTATGGCTTCGTCTGGTCGCCAAGCCGTCGCTTCGACTTGCGCGCCGACTACTACAACGTGTCCATCGACAACGAAGTGGCCGACCTTCCGGCGGGCCTGATCCTGTTCAACGAGAACGAGTGCCGCCAGGGTCGTGAGGACATCAATTCGCCGTCCTGCCAGGACTTCATCTCGCGCGTTGACCGCAACCCACCGACGGGATTCCAGCCCAATGCAATCCAGCTGATCCGCACCAACCCGGTCAACATCGCCTCGGAACGCGTGTCGGGCATCATCTCTGCCACCACCTTCCGCTGGGGCGGAGGGCGCAACGGCAACTTCGAGCTGGGCTTCAGTTACAACAACACGCTCAAGCATGAGTACACGCGCTTCCCCGGCGACCCGGTGATCGACGTGTTGGGTTCGCCGACCTTCTCCAGCGAATTCAAGACAGTGGCTAGTGGTGACTTCAGCTGGATCATCGGTCGATTCAATGCCAACGTGCACGCCACGCGCTACGGATCGACGCCAAACTACGCCGCGCAGCTTGGCCTGCCGGCCATCAATGGCACGCCCGCGGGCGACATCAGCCCGTACGCGTTGTTCAACCTCAACCTGGGCTGCGAGTTGACCGAAAACAGCAGCCTGGCCCTGACCGTCAACAACCTCGCCAACCGCAGGCCGCCGCAGGACAACAGCTACACGGCCTATCCGTACTACAACATCTTCAACTACAACGGCTATGGTCGCGCACTCTGGCTGCAGTACTCGATCAACTTCGCAGCCAAGTAAGCAAGTGCTGAATTGAAACTGGAAGGGCCGGCATCTGCCGGCCCATTTTTTGCCTACCCGCGCCGGTGAAATCTCAGCGGGTTTGCAATGCCTGGCGCAGCGATTCGAGCTGGGTCTCGTAGCGCCGCCACTGCTGCAACGATCGGGTATGGATGGGCTCGCGGACCTGCGCACTGCTGAGCGTGGCCACCGGCGCGACGTTGCGCGTGGTGTCCATGCAACCGGGCTCGAAATCCAGGCCGCAATATTCGAACAGGGCCCGCGCTGTCGCCTCGGTGTCCTGCACCAGGCCGGCGTAGGCAACGTCGTGGATGGCGTCCGGCATGGCCAGGTGCCAATGCGCCATCAGCCTGCGGTATTGCCCATGGTGCGAGGCTAACGCGTCGAGGTCGTAGCTGTAGGCGAACGCATCGCCGAACAGGGCGCGGTAGTTTGAGAAACACAGGTCCATCGGATCGCGCGACATGTGCACGATTCGCGCCTGCGGCAGGGCCAGCCGGATGAATCCGGCCAGCATGTAATTGGGCGGCAACTTGTCGACGTACCAACGCCTGCCGTTTGCGCGCCACTGGGTTTGCTCAAGGTAGCGGCGGCCCAGTTCCGCGAAATCGATGCGCGTCGCACTGGCGACCAATGCCTCGTCCAGCACGCGATGGCCGTGCAGGTCGGCGGTCCAGCGCCACTGACGGGAAAAATCGGCGAGCTCGCCTGCCGGCGTTACCTGCGAGTGGTTGCCGAGGATACGTTCGAGCAAGGTTGTTCCCGAACGCGGCATGCCGACGATGAAGATCGGCATCGGTCCTTCGAAACGATGCTCGCGTGCCTGCAGGAATTGGGGCGTACAGCGCTCGATCACCGCGTCGAACAGGGATTGCTCCAGCTGCGGCTGGTGCTTGAGTCGTTCGTGCATGACGGCGTTGGCGCGTTGCAGCGCCGCCCATGCCTCGTCGTTGCGACCCAGGTCTTCGAGTTCCTTGTACTGCGCGAATTCGAAACCGGCATGGTCTTCGGTGCCAGCGGACACTTCGCCCAGGCGCTGGCGGATGAAGGCCAGGTGATTGTCGCGTTCGGTCCACTTGCGCAGACGGGCCAGCGTGAGCGACGCGCGGCCAAAGGTGGGCCCCATGCGCAGGCAGGCCTCGAGCTCACTTTCAGCCTCGCCGACGCGGCCGTTGAACTGCAACTGGATCGCGCGGAAATAGCGGAAGTCGGGATTGTCAAAACCCAGCGCGCGGGCGCGATCCATCAAGGCCAGCGACTGTTCGTGCAGGCCCAAGCCCTGGTAGATGTGCGCCAGGCCTGCCAGCGCCGGGGCGTTGCGGGTGCGTGCCACTTCCGGATGCGCCATGCAGTCGCGCGCGGCATTGATCTCGCCGACCCGCACCAAGCTTTGCGCCACGCGACAGATCAGGTCGGCATCGTTGGGCAATGCAGGGACGGCAAGTCGCGCTTGTTCGGCGGCCGCGCGCACGCCACCTTGCGCCAGCAGCACGCTGGCCAGCAGCAGGCGCGCCGGAACATGGCCCGGCGCAAGCCGCAGCAGCTTTTCAAAATCCGCCTGCGCGTCCAGCAGCCTGCGCGCGCGAATATGCTGCTGGCCCGACTCCCACAAAACCCGCACGGGATCCTGCGGCTTCATGCGTTGGACAATTGCTCCACCGCAGCAACCGCGGCGAAACGGTCCGCCAGCCGGCGCAGCAATGCCAGGCGATTGCCACGCACGGCGGCATCATCGGCCATTACCATCACGCCGTCGAAGAACGCATCCACCGGTTCACGCAATTGCGCCAGGCGACGCAACACGCCCAGGTAATCGCGCGCGGCCAGTAACGGCGTGGTGTCGCTGATGGCGGAGTCGAGGGCGGCGTCCAGTGCTTTTTCGGCTGGCTCGGCCAACAAAGCGGCGTTGATGGTGTCGGGCAGCACGCCTTCGTTCTTGCGCAGGATGTTACGGATGCGCTTGTTGGCGGCGGCCAGCGCCGGTGCTTCGGGAAGTTTTGCGAATTCAGCGATCGCCTTCAGGCGCCGATCGAAATCGGCCAGCGACGCGACCGCATCGCCCAGGGTTGCGACCGCGTCGAACTGCGCGTTACCCAGGCCCTGGTCGGCGTAATAACTTCGCAGTCGCTCGATGATGAAACCCGCGAGCTCATCACTCGCCGCCGGATCGGTCTGGCCGACACCGGTATTGGCCAGCACCAGCAGTGGGCGCAAGGGGCAATCGATCTGCCCTTCCACCAGCGTGCGCGCGAGACCCAATGCATTGCGACGCAGCGCGAACGGATCCTTGTTGCCGCTTGGCTTCAAACCGGCGAAGAAACCACCGGCCAGGGTGTCGAGCCGCTCGGCCACCGCCAGCACCTGCGACAGCGGCGCGGGCGCGATGGCATCGCCGCCAAAGCGCGGCAGGTAGGCGTGGTCGATGGCATCGGCCACTTGGCCAAGTTCGCCAATGGCAGTCGCGTAATAGCGGCCCATGATGCCCTGCAGTTCCGGAAACTCACCAACCATGCGTGACTGCAGGTCGGCCTTGGAAAGTTGCGCGGCGCGGCGCGCCATGTCCGGGTCCACCCCGACTTGCTGGGCGATGGCGGACGCCAGTGTCGCCACGCGATCAGTCTTGTCGGCGTAACTGCCCAGCTTTTGCTGGTAGGTCACCGAAGCCAGGCCCTCGCGCATCGATTCGATGCCTTGCTTGAGGTCTTCGTCAAAGAAGAACTGCGCATCGGCAAATCGCGGCCGGATCACCCGCTCGTAGCCCTTGCGCACTTCAGCCGGATCGAGCGATTCGATATTGGCGATACCGATGAAGTGCTCGGTCAGGCGATGCTCGCGATTGAGCACCGGGAAGAATTTCTGGTTCGACTCCATGGTCAAGATCAGCGCTTCGTGCGGCACCCGCAGGAACTGCGGCTCGAAGCTGCACCCGATGGCTCGCGGCCACTCCACCAGGTTCGATACTTCCTCGACCAGGGCCTGGTCAATGCGCGCGCTGCCATCGGCGCGCGCGGCGGCAGTCTCGATTTCCTTGCGGACCCGGGCCAGGCGTTCCACCGGATCAACCAGCACGAAAGCCTGGCGCAGCGAATCGATGTACTGCTCCGGCGCGGCGATCCATATCGGCTTGCCATGGTGGAAGCGATGGCCACGGCTCATGCGGTCCGAGCGCAGGCCAAGTGCTTCGGCCTCGACGACATTTTCGCCAAGCAGCACCAGCAGCCAGTGCGCCGGCCGCACGAAGGTGAAGTCGCGGCTGCCCCAGCGCATCGGCTTGGGAATTGGCAGCGATTTCAGTGCTTCGTTGATGATTTCAGACAGCAGGCTGGCGGTGTCGGCGCCGGGTTTTTCGGTACGGGCGACAAAACGCTCGCCCTTGCCATCGGTGAGGGTTCGCAGCTGTGCGATGTCGAGGCCGTTTTTCGCGGCAAACCCGAGCAGCGCCTGGGTCGGTTGGCCGTCGGCATCGAGGCCGATATTGCGATACGGGCCGAGCACTTCGCTTTTCTGGGTTGGCTGCTGCAAGGCCAGCGAGGGCAGCAGCACTGCCAACCGGCGCGGTGAGTACAAGGCTTGCGCGCCGCTGCGCTCGAACTCCACCCCGCGCTTTTCCAGTCCCGCGCAGATACCATCAAAGAACGCGCGCGCCAATTCCGGCAGCGCCTTGGGCGGCAGTTCTTCCGTGCCGATTTCAACCAGGAATGACTTCGTGTCAGCCATGGGCCATGTCCTTGGCCGCTGCATCGGTTGCCGTTTTCGCCAGGCCGGGGAAGCCGAGCTTCTCGCGTTGCGCGTGGTAGGCCTGCGCGACTGCGCGCGACAAAGTGCGCACGCGAAGGATGTAGCGCTGCCGTTCGGTCACCGATATGGCGCGACGCGCGTCGAGCAGGTTGAAGCAGTGCGATGCCTTGCACACCTGTTCGTAGGCGGGCAGGGGCAGGCCGTGTTCGACCAATTTGTGTGCCTCGGCCTCGCAGGCATCAAAGCGATGGAACAACTCCGCAACGTCCGCGACCTCGAAGTTGTAAGTGCTCTGTTCCACTTCGTTCTGGTGATACACGTCGCGATAGGTCACCGTGCCCTGCGGACCGACGGTCCAGACCAGGTCGAAGACGTTGTCGACGTTCTGCAGGTACATGCACAGGCGCTCGAGGCCATAGGTGATCTCGCCCATCACCGGACGACATTCCAGACCGCCGGCCTGCTGGAAATAGGTGAACTGGGTGATCTCCATGCCGTTCAACCACACTTCCCAGCCCAGCCCCCAGGCGCCCAGCGTCGGCGATTCCCAGTTGTCCTCGACAAAGCGCAGGTCGTGCACGAGTGGGTCGACGCCCAGCGCCTTCAGCGAACCGAGGTAGCGCTCGACCAGATCGTCGGGATTGGGCTTCATCACCACCTGGTACTGGTAGTAGCGCTGCAGGCGATTGGGGTTTTCGCCGTAGCGACCGTCGGTCGGGCGGCGGCAGGGCTGGACGTATGCGGCATTCCACGGCTCTGGCCCGAGCGCACGCAGGAAGGTGGCGGGATGGAAGGTGCCGGCGCCAACCTCCAGGTCGAGCGGCTGGATCAGGACACAACCTTGCTCACCCCAATACTGGTTCAGGCGCAGGATCAGTTCTTGGAAAGTGGGTGCCGTCATCGTGGAAGCCGCCGTGCGAAGGTGCGCGCAATCAAAGGCGGTTAGTATAGCTGGCAAGCGCGCGGGCCTTGATTTTCCTGCCCCGGAACCCGACAAGGATAAGTCGATGGAAAAGCCACGAATCACACTGTCCACGCCTTACCGATGGCTTGGCGAAGCGCTGTCCTTGTGCCGGCAACATCCGGCGGCGTTCATGGGCGCCTCGTCGGTGTTGCTGATGGTGGGCCTGTTGCCGACCATCCTGCAGCGCGTGGCCGCGTCCATCCTGCCGCAGACGCTGATCCTGCAGGCGCTGGTGTACGCGCTGTTTTCGATGCTGCTGCTGCCGCCGATCAGCGGTGGCTTCTACCGGCTTGCGCATGCGGCGCGGCAGGGCAAGCCGGTGACGATGTGGGACCTGTTTCCGATTCTGTCCGACGGGCGCGCGGCCCGGCGCCTGGTTGTAACCAACCTGATCTTCTTCTTCCTGTTGCTGCTGTTCGTGGTCGCGCCGGTAGTGGCCCTGGGTGGCAAGGAATTGGCCGCCTTCATGGCCACGGTGGCCGCAGTGCAGCCCGGCGCGACGCAACTGCCGACGATGCCCGCGGGCCTGGCACCGCTGCTGATCGGCGCGGCGCTGGTCACCCTGGTGATCAACACCGCCAAGGAGTTGGCGATGGCCCAGGCCAGCCTGGGCGATCGCTCGCCGCTGGCCGCGACGGTCGATGGCTTCAAGGTGGCGCTACGCCACGCCGGCACGTTCCTGCTGTTCTACCTGCCCGTGGCCGTCCTGGCCTTCCTGGGCTTCCTGGTGTTTGCGTTGGTGGCGGTGTTGCTCGGCGCGGCGCTGAGCCTGATCAGTCCGATGCTGACCTACCTGCTGATCGTGCCCGTGGCACTGGTGGTCGGCTTGGCGTACTACGCGCTGGTGTTCGCATTTTTCTACAGCGCCTGGCGCGACACGCTTGCCGAAGGCGAGTTGGAAGTCGGGCGCACGCAGGAACCAGCCCACCATATCGAAGCCTGAGGCTAGCCCGTCGCCAGCTGTCCCAGCAGCCAGAACAGCCGCACCACCATTGCCGCAGACAGCAGCAAAAGCAAAGCAGCCTGTGCCCATAGCGCGGTTCGCGCCCACACCGGCAGCGGGCCCGCCGAGGACACGCGCGCGCCAGCCAGCAGATCGTGCAATGCGCGGCCGTCCTTGCGCCAACCGGCCAGGGCATGGCCGAGGTTCAAACTCAGCCAACTCAACGAACCGGCGAAAAAGCGTAGCGCAGTTCGCGCCAACCCTAACCGGCCGCCCTGTTCCGATTGCACCCGCACGCCCAGCAGTCGCTTGCCCGGCGTCGCCTGCCAGCGACTGGCTTCGAATCCGATGAAGTACAGCGCCGCGACGCCCGCGGCCAGCAGGCAAGCCTGCAACACCGCCGAACCCATTGTGCTTATCTGTTCGGACACCAGCGCGCGTTGCTGCGGGTCGGCCATCAGTTGCCTGGCCAGCGCGAGCGGATCGGCCACCGCGCCGTCGGCGCTGAACACCCGATCCATCATCCACGACTGCAGTGCGACCAGCAGGCGGTTTCCCGCAGCGACGCTTTCGCGAACTGCGGGCGAGAGCAGCAACACCAGCACCGGCGACAACAGCAAGGCGTCCAGGCTCCACGCCAGGTAGCGCTGCCAGAATCCGGCGGGCTGCCAGCCCGCTTGATCGTCGTTGGCGGCAGGTACGACCGGCGCCCGCGCTGCCGGCCCGGGGGTCATGGCGCGACCGGATCGGGTTCGCCGGCGCGGCGGCGCATCATGCGCGCCATCAGCAAGCCCGCTTCATAGAGCAGGCACATCGGCACCGCCAGCATTATCTGCGACACGCCATCGGGCGGGGTGATGATCGCGGCGATGATGAAGATGGCGACGATGACGTAGCCGCGCCACTCCGACAGTTGCTTGGGCGTCACCCAACCCAGGATGACCGCGATGATAACTGCCACCGGCACCTCGAAGCTGACGCCGCCAGCCAGGAACATCACCAGCACGAAATCGAGGTAGTGGCTGATGTCGGTCATCATCGCCACACCGACCGGCGCGGTGCTGCTCAGGTAGGCGAACATCACCGGCAACAACAGGAAATACGTGAACGCGCAGCCGACATAGAACAACACGGTCGCCGCCACCAGGATCGGCCACGCGAGTCGCTTTTCCTTGTCGTAAAGACCGGGCGCGACGAACGACCACAGCTGGTACAGCACCACCGGCATCGCCACCATCAGCGCGGCGAAGAAGGCCAGTTTCACCGGCACGAAGAAGGTGGAAGTCACTTCGATGGCGATCAGCTGGCCGCCCTTGGGCAGGCTGCGCAGCAAGGGCTCGGAGATCAGCGTGTACAGGCGGTCGGAAAACGGCACGATCGCCAGGAACGCCACCACTATCGCCAGCACCGCGCGCAGCAGTCGCTTGCGCAGCTCCAGCAGGTGCGCGATCAGGCTTTCCGCCGGTGGCGCCTTGGCCTGGCTCATGGCTCGCGTCGGGGAAGTGGTGCGAGCAGCTCGCCTTGCACGGGCGCATCGTCGATAGGTGATGGGTCGTCCGCGCTGGTTGCGGCGGCTTCATCGGCGGATTCGTCGCGCGCATCGGCTGGCTCTGCTTCCGGCAGCCAGGCTTGCGCGTCTTGCGCTGCTTGCTCGCGCAGGTCCACGCGCGTCGGCAGGCCCGGGTCGAGGCCCTCGAAGCCGTCGCGCAGGTCCTGTTCCAGGGCCTGCATTTGTGGGCGCAGCGACTCCATGGGCTCGGTGAACTGGCGCTTGAAGTCTTCAGCGGCCAGTTCGCGCTCAAGTTCGGACTTCACCGAATACCACTGCGCGCGTGCGCGCCGAACCCACAGGCCGGCAAAGCGGGCAGCCTTGGGCAGGCGCTCGGGGCCGAGCACCAGCAAGGCCACGACCGCAACGATCATCAGTTCACTGAAGCCAACGTCAAACATCAGGGGCTCCGCCTGGCCGGCCGGTCAATCCTTGCGCGATTCGTCGCGCAGGTCGGCCTTGGGGGCATCGGGCTTGTTGGCATCGGGCGGCGTTGATTCATCGCCGCTCATGCCTTTCTTGAAACCGCGCACGGCATCGCCGAGATCGCCGCCGAGGTTCTTGAGCCGCTTGGTCCCGAAGATCAGCAATACGATCACCAGGATGATCAGTAATTCCTTCCAGCCCAGTCCCATGGTCGTGTCCTCGAAAATTCAGGTGCTAAGGATAGCGCAGCGCAGCCCGTCTGGACTCAGTTCGATCGAGCCGGAGCCGGGTCGGGGCCTTGGCGCACGGTGCTTTCCTCGAGCTTGTCGCGGAAGCCCACCACGGCATCGGAGCCGCTGCCGGCCCGGCCCTCGAAGATGGCGCGCGCGGTATTGCCCTGGCCGTAGGTGGCCTGGTTGGACTTGTTGTCGATGCCCAGGCGGGTGCCGTCCAGCGACACGCCGGCGAACAGGCCGCGGGCGCGTGAGTAGCTGTAGATCTCTGCCTTTAGCTGTTCATCGGTGCTGGCCTGCGCGCTGCGGCCCACCGGGCCGGCGGCGACGCTCGCGTCGGCGCCAAGGGTAAACTTGCCATTGACGATCGAATCCACGCCGCGCTTGGACCGGAACACCAGGATCACGTCAGCCGACTGCACACCCGCCTGGAAGCCAAAGCTGCCGCCGGTGAGCGTGATGAAGCTCGGGTGCGACCAGGTGCCGTCGCTGCCACGGATGGCGATCAGGCCGCGACCTCGGCGGCCGCCGACCACGAAGCTCGCCTTCACCACGTTCGGGATGACCGCAATGGCCTGGGCGTCCTGCAGCAGGTTCGAGGGAATGGACTCCTCCGGGATGCGCAGGATTTCGCCGAGCACGCGGCTGGCGTCGTTGGCGCGCTGGTCTTCCACTTCACCTGCCCAGGCCGGCAAGGCGGCCAACACCATTAGCGAGGCGAACAGGGACAGACCGAGGCGGAGACGTTTGGCGAAAGGAATCTGGATCGACGGCATGGAATGCTCCAATGTCAGGGGCGGGCCCCGGGGCGAAGAACACAGCGTGAACCGTTCTTCATGTATGGGATGATAATTTGACTGCTTGCCATTGGAACAGTTCCCATGAGTCCGCGCTTCCGCGACGGTGTCGCGCCAACACCCGCGACGAAAACGGGCCTGCTGCTGGTCAACCTGGGTACGCCGAGCGCGCCTACGGCAGCGGGCGTGCGCCGCTATCTGGCGCAATTCCTGCACGACTACCGCGTGGTCGAACTGACCCGCTGGCTGTGGTGTCCGATCCTGCATTTCATCATCCTGCCGATCCGGTCGGGCAAGGTGGCGCACAAGTACGCCAGCATCTGGACCAGCAAGGGCTCGCCGCTGATGGCGCACAGCCGTGACTTGGCCGAGGCGCTGAAGGGGCAGCTGCCCGAGTTCGATGTGCAGCTGGCGATGTGTTACGGCGAGCCTTCCATCCCCGACCAACTGCGCGCGATGCAGGCGCGCGGCATGTACCGGCTGCTGGTATTGCCGCTGTATCCGCAGTATTCCGCATCCACCGTGGCCGCCGTGCACGATGCGGTATTCGCCGAGTTGCGCCGCTGGCGCCTGATGCCGGAGCTGCGCACCATCAACGACTACCACGTGGACGAATGCTGGCTCGATGCGCTGGCGGCCAGCGTGCAGAACCATTGGGACCTGCATGGCCGCAGCGAAGTCCTGCTGATGTCGTTCCACGGGGTGCCCGAACGCTTCATCAAGGCCGGCGATCCCTACCAGCGACAATGCGAAGCCGGCGCGCGTGCACTGGCGCAACGCCTGCAACTGGACGATGCGCAGTGGCAACTCACGTTCCAGTCGCGCTTCGGCCGCGAGCCGTGGTTGCAGCCCTATACCGAGCAGACACTGAAGGAAATGGCGGCGCGCGGCGTGCGCGGCGTCGACCTGGTGTGCCCCGGATTCGCGGCGGACTGCCTGGAAACACTGGAAGAAAACGCCGTTGAAAACGCGGCCGCCTTCCGCGCCGCGGGTGGCGCTGAACTGTGCTACATCCCGGCGCTGAATGCCACGCCGGGACACGTTGCGGCGCTGGCCTCGATCGCCCGTCGCCACGCGCAAGGCTGGCCGCATTGAGCAGGCCGCACTGAGCATGGAAATTTCGCTGGACACGTCGCGCGGCACGCTGACGGCGCTGCGCAGCGGCAATCCCGACGGACCGCGACTGTTGGCGCTGCACGGCTGGCTGGACAACGCCGCCAGCTTCATTCCGCTGCAAGCGCAGTTGCAGGACTTCGACCTGGTGGCGCTGGATCTTCCCGGCCATGGCGGCAGCGCGCACCGCCTGCCCGGCTACGACTATGTGTTCGTGGACTGGATCCATGATGTGCTGGACGTGCTGGACGCGCTCGGCTGGCAATCAGCGAACCTGCTCGGGCACTCGATGGGTGGCGCAATCGCGACGATGGTCGCGGCCAGCGCGCCGGAACGCGTCGAGCGGCTCGCATTGATCGAAGCCTTGGGCCCGATTTCGGGCCAGGCCGATGAAGCGGGCAGTCGCCTGCGCATGGCGGTGAATGCACGTCGCGCGCTGGAGGGCGGTGGCAGGACGCCGCGGGTGATTCCCAGCCTTGACGCCGCCGTCGCGGCGCGCCTGGCGGTGTCGCAGATGAGCAACGAGGCGGCGACCCTGATCGTCGAGCGCAACCTGCGCGCCGTCGCCGGCGGCCATGCCTGGCGATCGGACCCGCGGCTGACGTTGCCGGGGCACGTGCGCAACGACGAGGCCTTCATCCTAAGCTGGATTCGCGCCATCGCGC
>JBBRXD010000033.1:0-13628 GCA_038248775.1 Lysobacterales bacterium
CCACGATGTTGAGGATGATGCCCTGCTGGCCATCACGCTTCATCACGATGCTTGCAAGCCAACCCACGATACCGCCAACAATCAACCAGATAATAAGGTTCATCGCACTTCTCCTGATTTGTGAATTCCGATTTCACCCGTCTTGCCGTCATGGCATTACAACCGAGCATGGTCAATTTGCACTGAATCGGGTGTACGTTTTCTGAATAAAGCGGCGTTGGTTCAGCTTTCGTTGCATTACCAGACGTGGACGCGTTTATTTGGCGGCAGGTAACGCGCTTGGCCTGGTTTCACGTCGAAAGCCACATACCAGGCGTCCAGGTTGCGAACCGTTTCGGTGCGGTACATGCCGGGCGAGTGCACGTTGGTCATCAGGCTGTTGCGCAGCGCGGCGTCACGCGCCTTGGCGCGGAAAGCCTGCGCAAAGCCCAGGAAGAACCGCTGGTCGGGCGTCATGCCTTCCAGGGTGACCGAGGGCTTGCCTTCGCGCGATAGCGTGTAGGCGTCGTAGGCCGTGGCCAGGCCGGCAACATCGGCGATGTTCTCGCCCAAGGTCAGCTTGCCGTTCACGGCCGCGTCCGGGAACGGCCGGTACTGGTCGTACTGCGCGGCCAGCTGGGCGATGGCCTTTTCGAAACTCTTGAAGTCCTCCGGGGTCCACCAGTTGGCCAGCCGACCGGTTTCATCAAACAGCGCGCCGCTGGAATCGAAGCTGTGGCTGATCTCGTGGCCGATGACCGTGCCGATGGCACCGTAGTTGATGGCGTCGTCTGCATTGGGGTCGAAGAACGGCGCCTCGAGGATGGCCGCCGGGAAGATCAGGCGATTCTCCAGTGGCAGGTTCATCGCGTTCACTTCCTGCGGCAGCAAGTACCACTCGGCGTGCTCGACCGGCGTGCCGAGCTTGGCGATGTTGCGCTGGTATTCGAACTCACCAGCGCGCGCACTGTTGCCCAACGCATCGTCGGCGCTGACCTGCAACGCGGAATAGTCGATCCAGACATCCGGGTAGCCCATGCCTACTTTCGTGCCGGCCAGCTTGGCCTTGGCGCGCGACTTGGTGGCGGGGTCCATCCAGTCGAGCTTGTCGATGCGCTTGTCGAACGCTGCGATCAGGTTGGTCACCAGCTCATCGGCGCGTGCCTTGGTCTGGGCGCTGAAATGGCGTTGCACGTAGATCTTGCCGACCGCTTCGCCCAGGCTCGCATTGACCGCGCCGACCGCGCGCTTCCAGCGCGGTGATTGTTCGGGGGTGCCGTTGAGGGTCGTGCCATGGAAGGCGAAGTTTTCGTCGGCGAAGGCTTTCGGCAGCAGGCTCGACGCCCGGTCGAGCGCGTGGAAGGCTAGATAGTCCTTCCAGGTTTCGATCGGCTGCGACCCGGCCAGCGCCGAGATTCCGACAATCGCCTTGGGCTGCCAAGCCACGAACGAATCTTGCTTGCCGAGGCCCGCTGCGTCGAAAAAGGTCGCCCAGTCCAGGCCCGGCGCCTTGCTGGTGAAATCCGCGCGGGACCAGTAGTTGGCGCCCTTCTTGACGTCGTTGGTTTCTTCCTGGCTGGCGTGGGTACGGGCGATGGCCGTTTCCAACGCGACAATGCGCGATGCGCGCGCGGCGCCGTCGGTGATGCCGGCCAGTTCGAATACCTTGGCGATGTGTACTTGGTATTGCTTGCGCAATTCGGCGAAGCGGCCGCCTTCCAAGTAGAAGTCGCGGTCGGGCATGCCCAGGCCACCTTGCAACAGGTAGGGCGAATATTGCGTGGGTTTGTCGAGGTCCTGCGCCACCCACAGGCCGAACAGGCGGTCGGTGTAGTAGTCGGTGTAGTTGAGCAAGTCCACGTCGGCGCGCAAAGTCTTGCCGATGGCGCCGGCGAGGGCGGCCTTGTCGGCAATGGCCGCGATCTCGTCGAGTTCGGCGCGCATCGGCGCCAGGCCCCTGGCCTCGATGCCGGCTTCATCCATGAAGGCGTTGTAGTAATCGCCGATCTTGCGGGCTTCACCCGTTACGGTCTTGTCGCTGGCCGATTCGTCGATGATCGCGCGGGTGCGCGCCAATGCGCTTTCAGTCAGCAGGGTGAAGCTGCTGTAACTGGATCGATCCGCCGGGATTTCGGTCTTCGTGACCCATTGGCCGTTGGCATAGTCGAAGAAATTGTCCCCGGGCATCACGCTGCGGTCCATGCCCGCGGTATCGAAGCCGAAGGTGCCCATGGTCGGCTTGCCAGCCCCGGGCGCTGGCGTAGCGGCAGGCGCAGTGGCCGTCGCAGGAGTGGGTTCGCTGCGCGAACAGCCGCCGGCGAAGACGACGGCAAGGGCGCCCGCCAGCAAGGCTGGCACCGGAAAACGGCGGGGTAGGGACATGGCGACTCCAGGGCGAAAACGGAATGCCGAGCATAAGTTCTGGGCCGCCCCGGCGCACGATGCAAAAGTCATGCGAAGCCAGCGGGCGTTCAGCAATCTTTAGCCCGGGCAGCGGTATAAGGGCGCATGACAATCCTCTCCGCGACACGCACCCTGGTCCCGCTTGCCCTGTTGCTGCTGCTGGCTGCCTGTGATCGGCCAAAGGGCCCGCCACCGCCGAAGGCCGCAGCAGCCACTGCAACCGGTGCGGCCGCGCCCTCCACCGTTGCGCTGTCAGGCACCATCCTGGACCCGCAGCCAACTCCCTTGACGGCCAAGCCGGCGATGCCTGCCAATGGATCGGCAGCATCAGCTGCCGCCGGTCGTGTTGCGCAGGACGGCGCAGACCCGCAGGCCTTGCGTGATTTCCAGGCCGAGCAGGAACGCCGCGATCGCGAGCTGCTCGACCAGGACCTTTCGGAAGCCCAACTGCGGGCGCGTGAGGATGGCTCGGAGCGTGAGCGTGCGAATGCAGCCCTCGATGAATCCGAGTCAGCACCACCCGAACAATGGAATGATGGTCGCGAAGCGTATGTGCTCCCGCGCGAAGACGGCGACTGGTCACCGTCCTACCAACTTGCGCCGGACCATGAGTTGCCCATCGATGAGCCGCCTTACGATGAGCCGCCTTACGATGAGCCGCCTTACGATGAGCCGCCCTACGATGAGCCGCCCTACGATGATGGCTACGATCCGCGCGACGGCACCTATCGTCCCTGAGACGAGTGTGGTGGCGGCGGGACCGGTCTAGCCGAGGGCCTTGCGCAGCTGCTCGATGCGACGATCCATCGAGTAGCGGTTGTTGATGACATTGCGATGTTCGCGGCTGGTCTTGAACCAGCGCTCGTAATTGGCATGCAGGTCGCGCAACTTGGCGACTGCGTCATCGAGCTGCGGCTCGCCCCAGTTCATGCCCATGTCGTAGTAGGGCACGAACTCCTCCATGCCGTACGCGGGCGACAGGCTGCTCTTGACCAGGCCTTGTTCGTGCACGAACTCGCAAGGCGCCGACCAACCCGTGTGGATGACCGGCTTGCCCGAAAGCGTCGCTTCCCAGGCGGGCAATCCCCAGCCTTCGCCATGGGACAGGCTGATGAAGGCATGCGAGTCGGCGTGCAGCTGGCGGATCTGCGCGTTGCTGTAGTGCTCGGTTGCAATTTCTATGCGCGGCAGGGCCCGGCGTGGGCGCGTGCGCGACAGGCTGTAGTTGATGGCGTTCTGGACGAAGCTGCGGCTCTTTTCCGGGTCCGTGTGGCGGTGTACCTTCAAGACCAGCACCGTGTCGGTGTTGCCGTCGAACGCAGCGCAATAGGCGCGAAGCAGGTTGACCGGGTTCTTGCGCGCCGACCACTGGAATATCGACAGCAGGCGCAGTAGCCCAGGCGCGGGTTCTGCAACGGGCATCGACATCGCATCCACGCCCACCACCGACACTGGCACGTTTACCCCGGAAACGATGAAAACGCCGCGCACCCATTCGGAAGGCACCCACATCGCGTCCATCTGGTTGCAGGCGACGACCCAGTCATCGGGCAGGCGGTCGGTCTCGAACATGGAGTAGCCGATGTTGCGCGCGCCGGAAAGGCGGAAGCGCTCGAAAAGCGGTGGAATCATATTGACGATATTCACGTCGGCGTCGACGTCCAGGCTCATCAATCGCTCGGCCTGCTTGCCCAACTCGCCGAAGTCCACGTCCACCGTCTTTACCGGGATTTCGTGCACGGCGACCTGGTAGCCGCCCTGCACCAGCTGGTTGATGATGATCCGGCCCAACTCCGCGTAGCCCATGTGCGACTTGATCGGGCTGCAAAAACGCACTTTCATCGAACCTTCCCACGCTTTCATCGGATGCGCACTATAGCCGAGCTGGATCAATCCCGGGCCGGTCGCCCGGGTCGCAACTGACCGGGACGGGCCGGTTATCATCTGCGGCAGGCGACCGATTCCGGTTGCGGAGAGCTCGATGAACGCACTGGAAGATTTGGGCGGGGCGAAGCAGTTCGCCGGCAAGACCGTGTTGGTAACCGGGGCCGCCAGCGGAATTGGCCGCGGTGCGGCGCTCGCGTTTGCGCGCCATGGCGCCAATGTCGTGCTGGCAGACATCGCACAGCAAGCAGGCGAGGCCGTGGCCGCGCAGATTCGTGGCGAGGGCGGCCAGGCCATATTCCAGTGCGCCGATGTGGCCAATGCGCAGGATGTGGAAGCACTCGTTACAACCGCCGTGCGCGAATTCGGTCGGCTCGACTGCGCCTTCAACAATGCAGGCATCGAGGAAGAGCACGAACGGCTCGCCGATTCCGACGAGGCATTGTTCGACCGGATGATGGGCGTCAACGTGAAAGGCGTCTGGCTGTGCATGAAGCACGAGCTGCGGCAGATGCTGGCCCAGGGCGGAGGCGTCATCGTCAACACGGCGTCGGTGGCCGGGCTGATGGGCGCGCCCAAACACGCCATCTACGCCGCCAGCAAGCACGCAGTGGTCGGCCTGACCAAAAGTGCGGCTGCCGAATACGGCAAGAAGAATATCCGCATCAATTCGGTCTGCCCCGGCGTGATTCGCACGCCGATGCTCGAGCGTGCACTGGATCGCGACCCCAAGTGGGAAGCAACCCTGGTCGGCCTGCATCCCATCGGCCGGCTGGGTGAAGTGGATGACGTGGTGAATGCCGTGTTGTGGCTTTGTTCGGATGCGTCCGGTTTTGTCACCGGACACCAACTGGCCGTTGATGGTGCGATGACGATCGTATGACCGCAACTACACCGCGTCGTCGTCAAGAAACCAGGCGTCCACTTCGCCGTGCACCTTGATGGTCATCGCATTGCCGCGACGGTCCAGGGATTTTCCAACAGGCAGGCGTACCCAGCCCTCGCTGATGCAGTATTCCTCGACGTTGTGGCGTTCTTCGCCCTTGAAGCGGATGCCGATGCCGCGTTCGAGCACGGCGGCATCGTGGAAGGGGCTGCGCGGATTGAGCGCGAGACGGTCGGGTGGGGTGTCGGTCATGGCGTCATTCTCGCATGTCCGCTGATTGCGGCGAAGCGCAAACCTTGATTCGAGTCGTGCCCAGCTGCACGACCTGGCCAGTGCGGATTTTGCAGGTCTTGCGCAGCTCCACGGCACCGTCCACCGTCACTTGGCCGCTGGCGACCAGTTGCTTGCCGGCGCCTCCGCTATCGCAAAGGCCAGCCAGTTTCAGCAGCTGGTTCAACTCGACGTGGTCGCGGCCGGGGTCAAGTTCGAAGCTGATCGTGTCCATCTTCACCCTGGTGGCCGGTTGGTACTAGCATGATAGGGGATAGAACAGGTGGGCAGGATGGACAGACGGGCTGCGCTTAAAGTGCTGGGGATGGGCGCAATACTGGCGCCGGTTGCGACGCGCGCTGCAAAGCCCGTCGATAGAAAGCCCGACAGGCCTGTACCGCCGCGGCTGAGTGTTTGCTACAGCCCCGCTTACGTGGGCGCGGCGCATGCGTTCGAAACCACGCGCAAGGCCGCATGGGTGGCGGGCTCACTCACCAGCCATCCGATTCCGGGCCTGGGCCTGGTTGGGAATACTCCGCTGACGGCGCAGCAGCTTGCCGTGGCGCACGGCGCCGCCTACATCAACGCGGTGCGCACCGGCCAGCCCCGCGCCCTGGCCGAGTCGCAGGGTTTCGCCTGGGACCCGCAACTATGGCCGATGGTGCTCGCCTCGAATGGCGGTGTGCTGGCGGCATCGAAGCGAGCGCTGACGCATGGCGTGGCAGGTTCCCTTTCGAGTGGCTTGCACCATGCGCGTCGCGACCATGGCAATGGCTTCTGCACGTTCAACGGGCTGGCGATTGCGGCATTGAAGGCGTTGGGGCCCAAGGTCGGGCGGATACTCGTCATTGATCTCGACGCCCATTGCGGCGGCGGTACCCATTCAATCCTTGGCGCCAACCGGGCCATCCATCATCTCGACATTGCGGTGGACAGTTTCGACCGCTACCTGCCGGCGGGCGGCAATACGCTTGACCTGGTGCGCGATGCGGGCGCGTACCTGGGTGTGCTCGACCATCGGCTGGACGAGTTGCGCGATAGCAAGTTTGACCTGTGCCTTTACAACGCCGGCATGGACCCGCACCAGGATTGCCCGGTGGGTGGCTTGGCCGGCATTGATGCGCGATTACTTGCGCGCCGCGAGCAACGGGTATTTTCCTGGTGCACGCAGCGTCGGTTACCGGTGGCCTTCGTGTTGGCCGGTGGCTATATCGGGCCGAAGCTTGACCAGGCCGCGCTGGTTGCCCTGCATCGGCTGACCCTGCAGGCAGCGGCGGCCAGCATCGCCGCGTGGCCGGTTCGCGCTGGTTGAAATCCAGCTCGGCGACTATCAGCGCTTGCGTTTGCGCTCGCGCGTACGAACGATGGTCAGGCCGATCAGCCGCGAAACGATGGCCGCGATATAACCGACGCCCACGAATTGCTCCAGCATCACCAGCACGCGCGCCGGGGCGCGAATGGGCAGGATGTCGCCGATGCCCACGCCTGACAGGTTGGTGAAGCTGAGGAACAACAACTCCATCCAGGTTCGTGGCGCGTCAGGTTGGTTGAGTGCGGTAAAACTTCCCGGATACCAGGCCTGGCAGACGAAGAACGCATAGGCGAAGGCCCAGGCGATCAGGGTGAAGGTCGCGCCCGCCGCAAACAATTCGTCGCTGGTCACTTCGTGGTCGTGCAGCATGTACGCGATCAGGCTGCCGGCCGAATAGAAGTACAGGCAGGACTCGAACAAGGACGACCACACCAGCAACTCGGGCCTGCCGAGTGCGATGGACAGCACGGTGATGCTCACCGCCGGCACTGCCAGTATCCAGGCAATCCAGCTTTCGGCTGGGCTTCGATTCACCACCCAAAGCGCAAGCGACACCACCACCATGCCCACCAGGCCAAACAGCACGCGACCGCTTTCGCTCTGGTCCATGGTGGGATACAGCACCAGGCTGAGCAATTGCGCCGCCAGCAGGAAGGCTGAAGGGTGGCGATGGAAAAGGGTTCGCGAAATCATCCATGTCTCCGGGCGGCCACGGGACCGCGCTGGCGCTGATCATAGCAATGCCGGTTGAGGCGGCGTGGCTGCTAGAATGGGCGCATCACCGGAGTCGATCGTGGACACCCAGGAATTACAGCGCGCCCTTGCCCTGCACCGACAAGGCCAGTTGCAGCAGGCGGAATGCATCTATCGCAGGCTCGCCGATCTTGATGCGCAGCATTTCGGCGTTGCGCACATGCTGGGACTTGCGTTGTTGCAACAGGGCAAGGCGGTCGCCGCCGCGGAGCAACTGCAGCTCGCCTTGTCGCTCGATCCTGGTTCCGCCGAGGCACTGGGGCACCTGGGCGATGCGCTGAAGGCCACCGGCCAGCCCGAGGCCGCGTTGCAGGCTTACCAGGCCAAGTTGCGGCAGCGCCCGGACGATCTTGAAACCCTGTTCCCATGTGGGCTGGTGTTGCACTCCCTGCACCGCTACCAGGAGGCCGTCACCTGCCACGAAGCAGCATTGCGGATCCGTCCCGATGGCCCGCGAATCCTGTTTTCCTGTGCCAATGCGCTGGTCGAGCTGGGCCGGTTTGACGAGGCAATGGCGCGATTTGATCGATGCATCGAAGTCCAGCCCGAGTTCGATGGCGCCCGGCGTAACCGCGGCATTCTGAAGCTGCTGCTGGGCGACCTGGCCGGCGGCTGGCCAGATTACGAGCATCGGCGACCCAAGCCCGCAGACCGCTTGATCAAGCCTGCTGCGCCCGACTGGTTGGGCGAGGAGCTCGGTGGGCGCTCACTGCTGGTGTCGGACGCCACCGGGCTGGGCGACGCCATCCAGTTCATCCGCTACCTGCCGCTGCTCGCCGCGCGCGGCGCGCGGGTCAGCTTCCTCGGCAATCCACGCCTGTTCCGGTTGTTCAGGCCGCTGGCGTCATCGATCGAATTCCTGTCGGAGCTGCCGGCTGATCGCCGCTTTGATTTCCACTGCAAGCTGCTCAGCCTGCCGGCGCTATGCGGCACGAGGATGGACAACATACCCGCGCCGATTCCTTACCTGCATGCGGAACCGGATCGCGTCGCCAAATGGGCAGCGCGCATCGGCGACCAGGGTTTTCGCATCGGCATATCGTGGAAGGGTAATCCGTCGCGCACGATCGATGCCGGGCGTTCGGTACCGCTGGCAGAGTTCGCGGCGATTGCGCGACTGCCGGGCGTGCGACTGATCAGCCTGCAGAAGCGCTACGGGCTGGAGCAACTGCAATCGATGCCCGAAGGCATGCAGGTGGAATCACCAGGCGACGATCTCGATGCAGGCGAAGATTCGTTCGTGGATAGCGCAGCCTTGATGCAAAACCTCGACCTGGTCATCAGTTCCGACACATCCACCTTGCACGTGGCGGGTGCGCTCGGGCGTCCGGCTTATCTCGCGCTCAAGTTCGTACCTGAATGGCGCTGGTTCCTGAACCGCGACGATACAGCCTGGTATCCGAGCGTGCGTTTGTTCCGCCAGCCGCAGCGAGACGACTGGCGCAGCGTTTTTGAAAACATGGCATCCGCGATCGCACTGGGGCTTGCGAAAGGCTGAACCGGCAGGCCGTTCATGGTTGATTCGGCCATGGCCGAAGACACTGAGCGCCATTATCCACGGAAGGAGTCAACCATGAAGATCCAAATTCTCGGCGCGGCCCTCGCGATCGGAATCGCCGGCAGTATCCCGCTTGCAGTGGCGCAGACCACGCCGATAGTCACTCCGCCAGAATCCACCCAAGCCGCCACCGGCATGACCGAAGTCGATGTGCGCACTTTGCTGGCGAGCAAGGGCTTCACCGAAATCAATGATGTCGCCTTCAAGGAAGGCACCTGGACCGCCGACGCCAAGAGCGCCGATGGCAACCACGTCGAACTCAAGATCGACGCCGCTACCAGGAACATCTATTCCGATGACGAGATCGCTACGATCAGCAAGGACCAGATCATCATCAAGGTGCAGGCCGCCGGTTACACCAACGTGCATGATGTCGAAATGGAAGGTGGCGTGTGGAAAGCCGAGGCCAACGATTCAAACGGCAATGACGTCGAGCTGAAGCTCGATCCGAACGATGGCCACATCATCGGATCGGAGAAAGACGAGTTGGGCGCGAATAATTAAGTCCGAAGCCCGGAATTGGCTCGCTGCGCTTGCCGCCTAGTGCACGCGCAGCGAAGCCATGGCCCCGGGCAGGAATTCGCGCAAGGTGGCCGACTGTTCGTTGTCTAGCCCACTGAGCCGTTTGTAGATCTGTCGCGCTGCATTGGTAAAGCGTTCGAGCGACAGCTGTTGTTCGTCCGATTGTGGCGGCAGTTCGCGTAGCGCCGTCAGGTAGTCGGCATGCATGGACGTGAACTCGTCCAGCAATGGACCAACGGCGGGATTGGTGCGGCGGATCGCCAGCACCAGCAGGTTGAGTGCATGCGCGAATCCCTCGCTGCCGGGTTCGGCATCGGCCACGGCTTTGGCCAGGTCGAATTTCGTTGTCATCGCTGAAGTCCCCTTGGTACGCAAATCCCCTTGGATAAAAACGTATCACCTGCGCCCTGGAAAAACCGTGCAGGACTTCGCGGTTCACCCCATGAACGCCGTTCATCCCCGCGTTACAAGCGTGGGCCTAGTATCTGAACGAAATTCCTGGGTGTCGCCAATGCAACTTTCGCGCCGCGTATTGCCTGTCTTGTGCCTGCTGATGTTCGCCACGGGTTGCCGCGAAAGCGCGACGCTTTCATTGGCTGCGGGCACGGGCCCGGATCCGGTATTGCCAGAGCCTGTCACCCGACTGATCCCGACGATGAACATTGCGCCTGCCGTTGGTTGGCGACAGGGCGAACTTCCAACGCCAGCAGCGGGACTGGCCGTGACGGCTTTCGCGACAGATCTCGATCACCCGCGCTGGTTGTTCGTTCTGCCCAATGGCGATGTGCTGGTCGCCGAATCGAATGCGCCGCCTCGGCCCGATGATGGCAAGGGCATCAAGGGCATCGTGGCAAAAGCAGTGATGAAGCGTGCAGGTGCCGGCGTGCCGAGCGCAAATCGCATCAGCCTGTTGCGCGACGCGGATGGCGACGGCATGGCTGAGTTTCGCAGCGTTTTTGCGGACAACCTGAACTCGCCCTTCGGCATGGCCCTGGTTGGCGGAGACTTTTTCGTTGCGAACACGGACGGCATCGTTCGCTTCGCCTATCGCGATGGCATGACCAGGCTCGAAGGCGCTGGAACCCGGCTGGTCGACCTGCCTGCGGGGACGATCAACCATCACTGGACCAAGAGCCTGATCGCCAGTCCGGACGGAACCAAGCTCTACGCCACTGTCGGCTCCAACAGCAATGTCGCCGAGAACGGCATGGACAAGGAGTTCCAGCGGGCCGCCATCCTCGAGATCGATCGCGCGACGGGAGCGAGCCGGGTGTTTGCGTCCGGCTTGCGCAATCCCAATGGCATGGACTGGGAGCCGCGCAGCGGAAAGCTGTGGACCGCGGTGAACGAGCGCGATGAACTCGGCAGCGACCTGGTGCCCGATTACATGACCTCGGTGCAGGCGGGCGCTTTTTATGGTTGGCCCTACAGCTATTACGGCCAGCATGTTGATTCGCGCGTCGAGCCACCCCGGCCGGACCTCGTGGCCAAGGCGATTGCGCCCGATTACGCCCTGGGTGCGCACACGGCATCGCTGGGCCTGGTGTTCAGCCGCGCGGCCACGCTGCTGCCGGCCCGCTACGCGCAGGGTGTCTTCATCGGCCAGCATGGTTCCTGGAACCGTCGCCCGCCCAGCGGTTACCGGGTCGTCTTCATTCCGTTTTCCAAGGGCGGTCCCAGTGGTCCGGTGCAGGAAGTGCTCGTCGGATTCCTGGATGCCAAGGGCAACGCCCGTGGTCGCCCGGTAGGCGTCGCGATCGATGGCCGAGGCGCCTTGCTGGTGGCTGACGATGTCGGTAACGCGATCTGGCGGGTGGCTGCCGCGGTGCCGGCGCGCTGACAGGGTAAAATCGCCGCTTGCCCCACGCGCAGGAAGCGCGCCTTGCCCATCGCATCGCAACATCGCAACCCCGCCGCGCTTGAGACCCTGATGCTGCCCTTCCAGGAAGGCGTCCTGGACCTCGGACGGGAGGTGTTGTTCCTGGGTGCCAAGGCCGGCGTTTGCCTGCCAGCCGATGCGCGCGAATGGATTTGCGAACAGGGGTTTCGTCCCGATGCCGACGCGCTGCAACGCGCGGGCCTGACATCTTCGCCGAAGGTGGCGGACGGCAGCCATGCGCGAGTATTGCTGTTGCTGCCGCGGCAACGTGACCAGTCGCGTGCCTTGCTTGCGCGCGGTCTGGCCTGCCTGGCGCCGGACGGCGTGCTGGTCGCAAGCCTTGCCAACAATGAAGGTGCGCGATCGGCGGAAGCGGATTTGTCGCGACTCGCCGGCAGCGTGCAATCGCTCAGCAAGAACAAGTGTCGGGTGTTCTGGGTGGCTGCACGCGATGCCACGATCGATCGCGATTTGCAGGCAAGCTGGCTGGAACTGGATTCGCCACGCCCCATCGCCGACGGTCGTTTCCTCAGCCGGCCCGGCTTGTTCGCCTGGGATCGTATCGACGAGGCTTCGGCGATGCTCGCCGCCTGCCTGCCCAACGACCTCCATGGACGCGGCGCCGACCTGGGCGCGGGTTTTGGTTTCCTGGCGTCGGAGGTATTGCAGCGTCGCCCGGCCGTGGCTTCGCTCGACCTTTACGAAGCCGACCATGCTGCGCTGGAACTCGCGCGGCAGAATCTTGATCGTCTTGATCGCGCCAATCCCAAAGCGAAAGTGGGTTTCCACTGGCATGACGTAAGTAGCGGATTGCCAGGCCGGTACGATTTCATCATCACCAATCCGCCGTTCCACCAGGGTCGTGCGGACTTGCCCGAGCACGGACGCGCCTTCATCGCCGCGGCGGCAACGGCGCTGATGCCGGGTGGCCGGCTGTGGCTGGTGGCCAATCGCCACCTGCCGTATGAAGCCGAACTGGCGAGCGGCTTCGCCAAGGTTCGCGTGGTCGAGCTGCGCGATGGATTCAAGGTGATTGAAGCCGTGAAGGCGAACCCATGAAGCTGGTGAAGCTACTCGCAAACCTTGGTTACGGCAGCCGCAAGGACGTGTCCTTGATGCTGCGCAATGGCTGGGTGACGCGCGCCGATGGCAGTGAACTCGGCGCTGATGACGTCGCGCTGCACGACGACATCCGAATTGATGACGAACCGCTCGATCCCGCACAAGGGATGGTGCTGATGCTGCACAAGCCGGTCGGCTATACCTGTTCCACCAAGGACACCGGCCGGCTGATCTACGACCTGCTGCCGCCGCGATTGCGCCTGCGCAATCCGGTGCTGTCGTCCGTGGGCAGGCTCGACCGCGACACCTCGGGGCTGCTGCTGATGACCGACGATGGCTCGCTGCTGCACACCATCACCTCGCCCAAGGCCGAGCTGCCCAAGGTCTATCGCGCAGCGCTGGCCAGCGACCTGCGCGGCGACGAGGCGGAACTGTTCGGCAGTGGCACCTTGATGCTGGAATCCGAAACGCAGCCGCTGGCGCCAGCAGGCCTGCTGGCGATCACGCCGCGCCTGGCGGAAATAACCATGGTGGAAGGCCGCTACCACCAGGTCCGGCGCATGTTCGCCGCCGTCGGCAACCACGTCGAATCGCTGCATCGCGTTTCCGTCGGTGGCCTGGGTCTGGGCGAGCTTGAGCCCGGTCAATGGCGCCTGATGGATGCCGCGGACCTGGTTGTCCTGTTCGGGCGCACAGGCGCCTGAGTCTGGGTCAGTCCCGGAAGTTTTCGAACTGCAGCGGCAGTTCGTAGTCGCCCTGCTTCAGCAAGGCCATTGCCATCTGCAGGTCGTCGCGCTTCTTGCCGCTGATGCGCAGCTTGTCGCCGTTGATCTGTGCCTCGACCTTCAGCTTGGCGTCCTTGATGGAAGCCACGATCTTCTTGGCCAGCTTTTGCTCGATGCCCTGTTTTACGGTGATTTTCTGCCGTGCGCCGGCCAGGTTGATCTCCGGGTCGGCCTCTTCCAGGCAGCGCACGTCGATGCCGCGTGCCGCCAGCCGGCCACGCAGGATGTCGAGCATCTGCTTGAGCTGGAAATCCGACGGCGCGAACTGGGTGACCAGGCAATCATCGAGTTCGAAGCGGGCATCGCTGCCCTTGAAGTCGAAGCGATTGCCCAAC
>JBBRXD010000034.1:0-13477 GCA_038248775.1 Lysobacterales bacterium
GCCACCTGCAGGATGCCTTCGTCCACCGCGAACACCACCACGCGCGCCTTGCCTTCCGTCTTGATATCGACCGGAATCAATGCGCCCGGCCGCACCACGGCCGGCACCTTGATCTGCAGTGGCTGCGTGCGTGCAGCACGATCGACCGCGAACGGCGCCACGCCGAAGGTCAGCGGACTCATGAAGATTTCGTCAGACGACGGGTCGCGCAGGAACTGCACGTTCACGTAGCCGTTGCCCTCGAAATCGGCCGGCACGCGAATCGTCTGCACCGAACTGGTGGTATCGGCACGGAACCAGGCCTGCGCATACACGCGGTCGCGCTCGATGGTGATCAGCCCGCTGCCCGCATACGGCGCACGCACACTGACCTCGATCGTCTCGCCCGGCTTGTAACGCGGCTTGGACAGGCTGAGCGTCAGTTCGGCATTGCGCTCCAGCGACCGCGACAGATTCGCAGCGCCGGCCACCGAAAACGCGACCTGGTTCAGCACCGTGCCATCGCCCGAACGCATCTCCAGCACGAAGTTGCCCGGCTGGTCGGTCGGCAGCGCGAACGATTGCGCCGATGCGCCCAGGTTGATCGCCGTATCCTTCAGCGGATAGCGACGTTCGTGCGATACATAGCGGAACAGGCCGGAGTCCTGCTTGGTCAGCACCGACACGAAGCGCTTTTCGACGATGACCGCATGCAGGCCATTCACTGCGCGTGGCTTGCCGTCCGGCCCGATGGCCAGCAGTTGCACGCTGCGCTTGTCCTTGCGCTTCACGTAGTCGAGTCCGTCCACAGCCTTGATGCCGACCAAGAAGTCATTGCTGGAAACCAGCGTGCTCGCCTGCGCCGCCACATTGCGACCGCTACCGGGTTCGAAGGCGCGCGCCAGGAAGTTCAACTGGTAAGTCGCCTTCGCGTATTTCGACAGGTCGATCTTGAATACGGCGTTGCCCTTGTCATCCGTGGTCTGGTCGCTGAGTTGTTCGTCGTAACCTTCCTTGGCCAGCATCGGATCGTAGAAGCGATAGTCCGGGTAGGCCGGAAAATTCGGGAACGCCGGACGCAGCACCATCGTGCCTTCCACCTTGCGCTTCTGCGCGGGCGTGCCGAACAGGTTTTCCGCGGCCACCGTCACCGACAGCGCATCGGGCTTCACCCAGCCCTGCGCGTTCTGCACAGACAGCGTTGCGCGCACGCGCATGGTGTCTGGCGCGAATTCGCGCACCTGCACCGAGGTCTGCCCAATCATCGTGCGGCTATCATTGCGGCCAATCAGGTACAGGCTCGCTTCCCAGGTTCCGCTCGGCGCTGCATCCTGCGAGGTGTAGTTGAACGATTCGAAACCCGATTCACTCAGGGCGATCCGCTCGCGGCGCGCGACCGTGCCACGCGGGTCGGACAGCACCAGCTCAAGCGGCAGTCCCTTCAGCGGCCGCTTCCAGTCGGCGGCGCGCACGATGATGCCCAGATTGATCCGGTCACCGGGCCGGTACAGGCCGCGGTCGGAGAACAGGAAGGCCTTCAGCGTGCCGGTCTCGACCTGGTTGGGCTCGCCACCAATATCGAAGCGCGAATAGTCGAGCGTGCGTCCGCCATCACCCATCGGCAGGAACGAAAAATCCTCGGCCTTGCCCACGGTCAGCATTACCGGCTGTTTTTCGCGCTGGAAACCATCCAGGTTGGGCAGCCGCGCGCGACCTTCGGCATCGGTGCCCGCATCCACCAGCGTCTCGCCGTTGCGGGCGATCACCTTCACCTGCGCGCCCGCCACCGGCGTGCCGCCGGTCAGCGATTGCACGAACACATCGCGGCTGCCGTCCAGCGCTTTCTTCACGATGATGCCCAGGTCAGTCAGCACCACCAGGCGGCTGTCCTTTTCCTCGCCGGCATTGCGCGCAAGCGTTTGCTGCGCGGTCTGCGTTGCGTCGTATTCGCTCATCGTGCGCAGGCTCAGCATGAAGATGCCGCGCCGGCCCGAGGCCAGGAACTTGCCGAGGTCCACGCCCTCGTAATGCGCCTTGGCCGGGTCGTCCGCCGGCAATTCCAGCCGTTGTTCGACGCGCTCCACCAGGCTGTCGGCGCCGACGCCGCCCAGGTCGGGCCGTGCATAACTGCCGTAGTTGCTGAAGGCCAGGTGCTGCAATTGCTCGGGCAGCACGCGGCCAATTTCCAGGCGCGCGCGCGGCAGGTTGCGCGACACGATGCTGATCCGGCGCTCGCCCTGCAGCGACAACAGCGCGCCATCGCCCAGGAAGCGCAGCAGCTGCGGATATTCGGGCACCTCGCGCACGGTCGCGAACGGCGCGCCCAGGATAAAGCCACCAAACGATTTCAGGCCGCGCGCAACGCGCACGTATATGAAGCGCCCGGGCGGTGCCCGGTACTTCAGGCTGTGCGCTTCGATGTACTCGCGCTCGGTCGGCATCGCCGTAGTTGAAACGGGCTCGGACAATTTCAGGATCGATTCGTCAATTTCAGAATCGTTCCAGCGGTAAATGCCGCGTTGCTGGTCGGGCTTGAGCTTCGGATTCTTCTCCGGCAGCAACCACATGCGCGTGGCCCCGGCGACCTCGGCATCCTTCATCGCATTGTTGAATTCGAGCACCAGCACCTGCTCGGGCTCGAAGCGCTCGTTGTCCACCAGGGTGGAGGTCGCCGAAGCGATGCTGACGCTGTACAGCGACGGCAACGCCACCTGGCCGCTGATCGCCACCTGGCTGCCCTTGCCACCCAGCGACGACACAATGCCGGGCGCGACTTCCATCGTCAGCAGTCCGCCGTTCTCGGGCAGTTGCAGCGCCTGCGAATGGATCCAGGCCTTCAGCCGACGCTCGTCGTAGCTGATGGTATGGCTCGGGTCCGGCAGCGACTTCGCCGCGCCATCCTTCAACTTGAGCTTGATCTTTCCTTCCAGCGACGCCGCGTCCACCGGATGCGAGAAGGCAAGTTGGTAGACGCCTTTCTTCAACGTCGGGTCAAGCGGGTCCTGGTAAAACTCGCTGCTGCCCAGGCGCGCCGAGAACGGTGTCGTGCTGAATTCGAATTCCGTTTTTTCCAGATAGACGCCGGGGGCGACCGTCGTCTTCGGGTCGAAGGTGATCTTGTAGCCGGTGCCGACCGGCCAGTCGTTGGCGGGGGTGAAGACCAGGCTGCGATCGCCGGACCATTCCCAGGCGCCCGCCAGCTCAGGTTCCATGCGCAGGCCCTTCGGCGCATTGCCAACGTCCTTGATGGGCGCGGCCGATCCGCTGAAGCTGAGGCGAAGCGGATGCACGACCATCTTCGGCGTGGCCGCGTAGTCGGTCAGCGCCGGCGCCTGCACGCTGACAGTGACGGCGTCCGGCCGCACCGGCGCGGGCCGGGTCGCCAGCCAGTAGCCGAGTGTTCCGACAACGAAAAGGGCGGCCAGGCCGCCGAAATACTTACGCGGCTCTGCCCGGACGCGAGCTGCCGCTGGGGGCACCCAGCCCGGCGGCTGCCAGTCGAGCCGCCCGAAAATCCGTCGCCAAAGGCCCGGAACGGGCTCCGCAGAGCTGGGCTCAGGCGAAGCCGGCGGGTCCGGCGGCGAACTGGATGACATTACCCTTCCCCAAGGTGTTGGTTATGCCGATGCTGGCAGAAATGAAGTACGCGAATGTCGTTCGGAAGCGGCCAACATTTTTTTAACTTCTGTTTAGATCTGTCCGGACCAGCCCTGGTCGCATTCGGCGAAGCGCTTCCGCCAGCGATCGACGGTCTCCGGCTGAAGCGGACCCTTCATCGCCCAGCCGAGGTTCTGGAGCAGATGCGCCGCCCTGCCAGTACCGACGATGGCACTCGAGACGCCAGGAATGGACAGCGCGAACCGGATCGCCAGCTCGCCCCAGTCCATTCCCTCGCTGTCCAAGCCCATCGCTTGCCAGCGCTGCCAGTACGTTTCGCAGTAGTCGCCTACGGGTTGCGCGCCGAAGCGCCAGGGATGGTTGGCCGACGGGCGCTTGGCGATGAAGCCCTTGCCGGCGATTCGCGGCAACACGCGGTCGATCACCCGCTGGTCGCACAAATTGAGCGAGGCCATGAAGCCGTCGAAGCGATCCATGCCGACCGCGTAGTCGAGGTCTTCGTTCTCGCCCGAATAGGCGATCGCGCGAACCTTGCCTGATTGTTTCACCTGTTCAAGCGCCTCCACCACGTCGCCCTGGGCCAACACGGTCCACGGGCAGGAGTGCAGGTGGGCGATGTCGATGTGGTCGGTGCGCAGGATGTGCAGTGCCTGGTCGACACCTGCCAGGATGCACGGGCCGGTCCAGTCGGGCATGCCATCCACGCCGTAGCCCAGCTTGGTCGAGATCACCGCCTGGTTTCGTCGCGATGACAGGTGGCGACCGATGCGTTGTTCCGACAAGCCGTAGCTTGGCGCGGTGTCCAGCAGTGTCACGCCAGCATCAAGGCTCGCCGCAATCAAATCGGCAGCAGCCTCCTCCGACAGCCGAGGGTCGCCCAGTTGCCCGGCGCCCAGGCCGAGTGAGGGTAGCTGAAGCCCAATGATTCCGTAGGCTCGCGTCTCCGTCATGCGCGGTGCCTCCGCCAGATATTCTTCCTGCTTGTCATCTGCACAGCGTGCCTGGTCTGGAATGCTAAGATTCTAGAGGGTTTCCGCCAATGAACGGTGCAATTAAATGGTCTCGGAAAAAGTAAAACGCGTATTGATCGTTGGCGGCGGCACCGCTGGCTGGATGACGGCCGCCTTCCTCAGCCAGGCGCTGGGCAAGGGTATCCGCATCGAGCTGGTCGAGTCGGATGAAATCTCGACGGTTGGCGTCGGCGAAGCGACCATTCCGCCGATCAACAATTTCAACACGGCGCTGGGCATCGACGAGGACGAATTCGTCAAGGCGACCCAGGCCAGCTTCAAGCTGGGCATCCAGTTCAGGAACTGGGGCGCGCTTGGCGAGTCCTATATCCATGGCTTCGGCCTGATGGGCCACACCACCGGCGTGGTCGACTTCCACCACTACTGGCTGAAGATGTTCCAGGCCGGCAAGGTCGATCGCACCGACGACTACTCCATCAACCTGCTGGCCTGCGAGAAAAACAAGTTCATGCGGGCGACGGACAAGTATCCGAATTCGCCATTGGCCGACATCGGCCACGCCTTCCATTTCGATGCCGGCCTGTATGCGCGCTACCTGCGTAATTACGCCGAGCAGCACGGAGTGATCCGTACCGAGGGCAAGATCACCAGCGTGCAGCAGCATCCGGAAAGTGGTTTCGTTACATCAGTCACGATGGAAAACGGCAACGTGATTGATGCTGACCTGTTCGTGGATTGCTCCGGGTTCCGCGGCTTGTTGATCGAGCAGACGCTGAAGGCCGGCTACGACGACTGGAGCCACTGGCTGCCGGTCAATCGCGCTTTTGCCGTGCCTTGCGAATCGGTCACGCCGCTCACGCCCTATACGCGATCAACCGCACGCACGGCCGGTTGGCAATGGCGCATTCCGCTCCAGCACAGGACTGGCAACGGCCATGTCTATTGCAGTGAGTACATCAGCGACGACGAGGCCGCATCGGTGCTGCTGGCCAACCTCGATGGCAAGCCCCTGGCCGATCCCCGGCCGCTGCGCTTCGTTACCGGCAAGCGCAAGAAATTCTGGGACAAGAACGTGGTGGCGATCGGCCTTTCCAGCGGCTTCATGGAGCCACTCGAGTCCACCTCCATCCACCTGATCCAGAAATCCATTTCGCGCCTGGTTTCATTCTTCCCGGACAAGGCCTTCGAACAGGCGGACATCAACGAGTTCAATCGCCAGTCGGTGGTCGAGTTCGAACAGATCCGTGACTTCATCATCCTGCACTACACCGCTACCGAGCGTGACGATACACCGTTCTGGAACTACTGCCGGACCATGCCGATTCCCGATACGCTCAAGCAGAAGATCGAGCTGTTCCGCGCCAATGGGCGAATCTTCCGCATCAACAACGAGCTTTTCACCGAGACCAGCTGGTTCCAGGTGATGTTCGGCCAGGGTATTCGACCGCGTGCCTACCACCCCCTCGCGGATTCCAAGCCCGACGACTTGATCGAGCGAATGGTTTCCGATGTTAAGCGGGTGATGCATGGCGTGGTCGGGCAGATGCCGACCCATGAGGCGTTTATCGCGGAGAATTGCAAGGCTGAGCCACTGGTGATGTAGGTGGACACGCTTTGGCTTTAACCAGCCGCTACCGGCTCCCTGCCTCGCGCGGCATACCGCACATCCTGTAGATAAAAAGAACCCCCGCCGATCCGATGAGGATCGACGGGGGTCGTCAGCGCTTTGATCAGAACTTGTAGCTGAAGCCCAGCAGCGTGGTGCGGCCGTATTCGAAATACTGCAACGGACGGGCAGCCGAATCATTGCTGTCCGAGGTGGTGAATGGCTCGTCGCCGATGTTGCTGACCTGAAAGTACAGCGACAGGCCTTCCAGCGAGCCGGAACCGAAGCTGTAGTTCACCTGGGCATCCTGCACTACTTCGGCGTTGATGTTGATGTAGGTCAGGTCCGCACCGAACCCGCGCGTTTCAGCACGGAAGGCGGAACGGGTACGACGACTGTAGCGGGCCGAGAAACCGTAGCGCTCGTAGAAGATCGTCGCGTTCGATACGTACTTGGACAAACCGGGCAGTGGCTCGGAGGTGCCGGGACCGTTCGGGGAGATCGAGCTCTTGGTGTCGGAGTAGCTCGCCTGCACGCCGAAGCCCTGCAGCGGTGACCACAGGATGTCGAGCGGAACCGAGATCGACAATTCGACGCCCTTCAAGGTGCCACCCGAGCCATTCACCGGCTGGTTGATCTTGCCGAGCGTGCTGTCCGGATAGTTCAGCTGACCCGGGGTTGCAGGCGGCAACGGGTAGCCGGCGTAGTCAAACGGAACGTCCTGCCGGTAGATGTAGGACTTCAGGTCCTTGAAGAAGTATGCCGCAGCGACATAACCCTTGGCCCCGGCTTCGGTCGTGAAGTACTTTTCGTACGAGACGTCGTAGGCATTGGCCAACCAGGGCCGCAGCTTGGGATTGCCACCGCCACCAGAGAAGATCGGGCCACTGGAGGAGCAGCTGTCGCAGATCCCGATGTCCGCGCTCGCGCGCAGGTCGTCAAGGCGCGGACGTGCCATTTGCTTTGCCGCTGCGAAACGAAGGTACTGATCGGCAAAGAAACCAAAGCTCAGGTTCAGGCTTGGCAGCACGTCGGAGTAGGTTTCACCTGCCGCGCTCACCTCGCCCACACTGTTGCCGGCGTAGGTGCTGAAGCCCTCAGAGCTCTGGTCAACGCCAACGTACTGGAGGCCGAAGTTGCCGCGCAGCACGTTGTCGCCGATATCGGTATCAATATTGGCCTGGACGTAGAAGGTGGTCATCTTCTCGTTGATCGACCAGTTCTTGTTGGCGATGTCCTTGTCGTACTTGCGCTGGAGGTTGTAGAAACCAGAGCTCAACAGATCGTTGGCATCAAACACCGCCAAGCCATCCAGGCCGCCGAAACCGAAGTCGCCCGAGGCGCCCGGGAACGGCGCTGAATCGGTGTTGCTGGCGCAGGCCACGATGCAAAGCTTGGCTTCGTCGGCGGACTTGGATTTCTCGCGGTCGGTAAGATTCATGCCGAACTCGATACCGCTGATAAAGCCGGTGTCAAAGCTGCGGGTGGCGTCCAGGCGCAGTGCGCGCAGGCGGTCGGTAATTTCGAAGTCCTTGACGTAGCCATCCTGACCCCAGCCGCCGGCGTCAATCAGGCGCAGGTTGGAAGGGTCGTTGAGATCCCGGCCGAAAGTGAGTTCATAGAACCCTTCGCTCTCGTTCAAGGCGACATTCAGATCAGTGGTGCCATTGCCGGTGAGGCCCGCGTAGGTTTCCAGGACGCGGAACTTGCGGTTGGTGTTGGACCAGCTGATGTCCGAATCAACCGTCCAGTTGTCGCTGAACTTCCAGGTGTTGTGCCAGCCAACCGACAACAGTTCGTCGTCAATCGGATTGCTGTCCATGCGCAGCACCGGCTTGACGTTTTTCCAATTGCTGTTGGTGATGGTGCCGTTGCCGTTGGTCGTGTAGCCGGGTTGCAGGACGCCCTGGCCCCAAGCGGTACCGAACTCCAGGCCGGTCTTGATCTCGGTCTTCTTGAACTGCGAATAGAACACGTCAAGCGTGCTCTCGTAGAAATCGTTGGGCTTGAATTGCAGCGTGCCCATTACGCCGTCGCGCTCGTTGTTGTTGTTGAACTTGTACAGCTTGCCGCCGCCATAGACCTTGGTGCCGCCGGGGCCGTCGGCATAGCCCCAGGATTCGTTCTGGAAACCGGGTGACGGGCTGTCGAGATGGGCATAGCCGATCGCGATGCCGACCTGGTTGTCCTGGAACTGGTCAATGTAGGCGAAACTGTAACGGTTACCGAATGTGTCCTGGCCGTTGACGGTGTTCTGGTCACCACGGAAATTGCCGGAAATCACGCGGTCGGCGAACGCCAGTGGGCGCACGGTCTTCAGGTCCACGGTGCCCGAAAGACCCTGGCCAACCAGCGAGGCGTCCGGCGTCTTGTACACGGTTACGCCGCTGAGCAGCTCGGACGGATACTGGTCGAATTCCACGCCGCGGTTGTCGCCGGTGCTGGTCTGCTCGCGACCATTGAGGGTGGTGCCCGCGAAGTCGCCGGCAAAGCCACGAATGTTGATCTGGGTAGCGCGGCCGCGTTCGCGCTGCGCGGTCAGGCCGGGCAGGCGCGCGATCGATTCGGCGATGGAGGAGTCCGGCAATTTGCCGATGTCTTCGGCAGAGATTGACTCGACAATCGAGGTATTGGATTGCTTGGTCTCGATGGCATCCTCGATACCACGCCGGATACCGGTGACCTTGACGGTTTCCAGTTCCTTGACTGGTTCACCGCGACGGCGCGCAGCTGCGGCTTCGGCTGCGGCTTTTTCTTCCTCGGTCTGGGGAGCGGTGGCGGTGGCCGCTTCCTGTGCGTGGCTGGCGCTGGCGACCAGCATGAAGGCGGCGGCGCAGGCCAGGGCCAACGGGTGTCGGCTCGGCAGGATCCGGTTGGTGCCGGCGCTGCTACGCCTTTTGCTTGTATTGGCCACGAAAGTACTCCCCTTTTGTGCAAATTCGGACAAAAATTAGAGCCAAGGCTCAGGGCGAGATTGTACTAAAACTAGATATGTTGTCAAACCGTCTTTTTAACAATTTTGTGAAGAAGCGCCCATTATTTGCAGGCTAGCCCTATGTAAACGTTCTCACAGGTTCGGTGCATATTGGCCCGTTATGTAGTTAAACTACTGGTAGATGGGCTGATTCTTGGCGGTCAGGGGGGTGCAGCGGCATGAAGATCATCAGGCAATGGGGGGTCGTGGCAGCCTTGGCCGCCGCCAGCGCCGGCCAGGCCCTGGCCAGCCCGGACGGACCCCTGCACGTGCCATCTCCCGACTGGCGCGATCAGGTCATCTACTTCGTCCTGACCGACCGCTTCGACGACGGCGACCCGTCCAACAACGACCAGCACGCCGGCGAGTTCGCCGCCGCCGATCCAGTGCGCTACAACGGCGGTGACTTCAAGGGCCTGGAACGGCGCCTCGACTACGTCCGGGGCCTCGGGGCAACCGCCCTGTGGGTCACCCCGCCAGTGGCGAACCTGTGGTGGGACAAACAGGCCAACCATGCCGGCTACCACGGCTATTGGGCCGAGGACTTCAGCGCGGTGGACGCGCACCTGGGCAAGCTCGCCGACTACCAGCAACTCTCGCGCACGCTGCATGGCGCCGGCATGTACCTCGTGCAGGACATCGTGCTCAACCACACCGGTAACTGGTTCGACTACCAGGGTGGCTGGAAGGCGGACGATCCGACCGCGTTCTTCCAGTTGTTGCCCGACAGCCGCGGCCACACCGCGCCGAGCCAATGGCCGTTCAGCCAGAACGATCCGCGCGACCCCGCGCAACGGGCCGCCGGCATTTACCACTGGACGCCGAACGTGCGGGACTTCCGTGATGCCACCCAATTGCACGATTTCCAGATGTCGGGCCTCGACGATCTGAACAGCGAAAACCCGGTCGTGCTCAAAGCGCTGCGGAAAAGCTATGGCCACTGGATCCGCGAAGCGGGCGTGGACGCGTTTCGCGTAGACACTATCCTGTATGTGCCGCCGGCATCACTTGTCGATTTCCTGTTTTCCGACGACAAGGACGCGCCGGGCATAGACCTTGTCGCGCGCGAGACCGGCCGCCGCAACTTCCATGTCTTCGGCGAAGGCTTCGCGATAGACAAGCCGTTCGAAGAAACGCAGGCCCGCCGCATCGAGGCATTGACCCGGCAGGCCGACGGGTCGCCGCTGATGCCGGGAATGATCAACTTCCCTTTGTACGGCAGCCTGGTCGATGTCTTCGCGCGCGGCAGGCCCACGGCGGAGCTGGGCCACCGGATCACCAGCATGATGCGCGTGCATGCCAATCCCTGGCTGATGCCAACCTTCGTGGACAACCACGACGTGGAACGATTCCTTTCCGGCGGTGATGCGCAAGGCCTGCAGCAGGCATTGCTGGCGATGATGACCCTGCCGGGAATTCCCACCATCTACTACGGCACCGAACAGGCGTTCATCGTGCCGCGTGCCGCGATGTTCGCCGCCGGCAGCGACTCCGGCGGCCGCGACCATTTCGATACCACTGCACCCTTGTATCGTTTCATCCAGCGCGCCACCGCGTTGCGCCGCGAACATCGCCTGTTCTCGCGCGGCAAGCCAACCGTGTTGCGTGCCAATGGCGCGGGACCGGGCGCCATCGCCTATCGGATGGAAGAGGGAAACCAGACGGCCATCGTGGCCTTCAATACCTCCGGCGCTGACGCCTTGCTCGACCATCTTGAAACGGGACTCGCGCCGGGAACGCGCTTGTCCGCTGCCTTCGACATCGCCGGGGACAAGCTTCCGGACCTGATGGTTGGCGCAGGCGGACGCATCACCTTGTCGCTACCTGCACGCAGTGGACGCGTCTGGTTGCCCACAGGGGCCGTGGGCAGCGTGGCGCCCTTGGCCGCGGCCATCGTGCTGAAAACGCCGCCAAGCAATTCGGTCAGCGATGATTTCGAATTGAGCGGCGAGGCAAAGGGACTCAAACAGTTTCGCCTGGTAACTGATGGCGACCTGTCCTCGGCCACTCTCGTGCAGGTTGGCAACGACGGACGCTGGAACGCGCGCGTGGATACGACGCGCATGGTCGATCCAGACGTCGAGCATGCCGTAGTCGGCTGGCAGGGCGAAGGGGGCGCGGTATCGGCACCCTTCCATTTCCGAGTGACACGGCAATGGAAACTGCTTGCCGACATTGTCGATCCCGAAGGCGACGACCGCGGACGCGAACTCAAGTATTCCTACCCGCGTGATGAAAGCTGGTCCGGGCACACCGCCGACATCCGCAACGTTCGCGTGGAAGGTGCGGGCGGAGCGCTGCGCATCACCCTGACGATGGGCGACATCAGCCGTACCTGGAATCCGCCCAACGGATTCGACCATGTCGCCTTCACGATTTTCATCCAGTTGCCGGGCGCCGACGGCGGGGTGCGTGCCATGCCATTGCAGAACGCCGACCTGCCCGGCGACATGCGTTGGAACGTCCGCCTGCGCAGCCATGGCTGGTCGAATGCATTGCACACGTCCGAAGGGGCGTCCGCCAGCAGTGAAGGTCGCGCTGCGACACCGTCCGCCGGCATCGACGTCAATCCGGAGGCGCGCACGTTAAGCTTTACGCTGTCGGCAGCGGCGCTGGGCGGCTTGCAGTCACTGGCCGGCGCGAAGCTTGTCGTCAGCACCTGGGATTTCGATGGCGGCTTCCGTCCTTTGACCGCTGAGCCGGGCGGCGCCAGCTTCGGCGGCGGCGACGGCGCCCGCGACCCCTTGATAATGGACGAAACCCGCGTCATCGAGTTGCACTGAGAACCGCCCCGATTCACGTAGACTCGCGCCAACACCAGGAGCCCTGCATGTCCCATCGCCCGTTCGAAAGCCCGCGACTGCTCGCCGACATCGGTGGCACCTACGCGCGCTTCGCACTGGAAGTAGCGCCGGGACGCTTCGAACACAAAGTCTCGATGCGTTGCGCCGAGTACGCGGACTTCTATTCGGCGGTAACCGCTTATCTCGCCGACCTGCCGGTTGCGCGCATCAAAAACGCCGCCGTCGCCATCGCCAATCCGGTATCCGGTGACCGCGTGCGCATGACCAACTACCACTGGCAGTTCTCGATCGAGGAAATGCGCGCGCGGCTTCGCTTCGACAACCTGGTGGTGGTCAATGACTTCACGGCGCTGGCGATGTCGCTGCCCAGCCTGCTGCCGCACCAGCGACACCAGGTGGGCGGTGGCACGGCCTTGCCGCGCAGCGTGCACGGCATTATCGGCGCAGGTAGCGGCCTGGGCGTGTCAGGTTTGATCCCGGCTGAGAAAGGCTGGATCGCGCTCGGTACCGAGGGCGGCCACACCAGTTTTTCACCACGCGACGAGCGCGAGATCCACATCCTCCAGTACGGGTGGAAGCATTTTCCGCACGTGTCCTTCGAACGCGTGTTGTCGGGTCCCGGCATCGAGTTGATCTACCGCGCGCTGGCCGACCGGGCAGGCGCGAAGGTCGACCCGCTCAGCGCGCCGGAAATCACCCGGCGCGCGCTGGAAGACAAGGATCCGCTATGCCGCGAAACGCTCGATGCGTTCTGCGCGATCCTGGGCACGGCGGCGGCGAACCTGGCGGTGACGCAGGGCGCCTTCGGCGGCATCTACATCGGCGGTGGCATCGTGCCGCGCCTCGGCGAATTCTTCGACCAGTCCGGTTTCCGCGCGCGCTTCGAGGACAAGGGCCGCTTCAGCGATTACATGAAGGGCATCCCCACCTTCGTCATCACCGCCGAGGACGCGACCTTCATGGGCGCCTCCACGATCCTGTCGGCGCAGTTGGGCGCGCTTGAATCCAACGAAGCGGCGACCATCCTCAGCCAGATCCGGCGGGCGCGCAGCAGCCTGTCGCCTGCCGAACAACGGGTCGCCGACTACGTGCTGGCGCATCCGCGTTCGGCCCTGAACGACCCGATCGCCAAGCTGGCGCTTTCGGCGGAAGTGAGCCAGCCAACGGTCATCCGTTTCTGCCGCTCGCTCGGTTGCAAGGGCTTGTCGGATTTCAAGCTCCGGCTCGCGTCCGGCCTCACGGGCACGATGCCGGTGACGCATACGCAGGTAACGGGCGAGGACAGCAGTCTGGAAGTGGGCGACAAGGTATTGGGCAACACCGCGTCGGCCATCCTGCAGGTGCGCGACCATCTCAACCGCGAAAGCATCGACCAGGCCGTGCGCCTGATCAGCGACGCAGAACGTGTCGAGTTCTATTCGGTCGGCCATTTCGGCAGCGTGGCCGACGATGCCCAGTTCAAGTTCCTGCGCATGGGTGTTTCGGCGGCGTCCTATACCGTGCCCCGCCTGCAGTCGCTGGCGGC
>JBBRXD010000035.1:0-13367 GCA_038248775.1 Lysobacterales bacterium
GGTTGAGGCCTTGCGTGACGATGCCGAGGTGACCGAGTCGCGTCGCCAGGAGGCACTGCTCAAGGCCGGTGCGTTGCAGAACGCGATCTTCAACAGCGTCAATTTCTCCAGCATCGCGACCGACGCCAATGGCGTCATCCAGATTTTCAACGTCGGCGCCGAGCGCATGCTGGGCTACACGGCCGCTGAAGTGATGAACAAGATCACCCCGGCCGATATTTCCGATCCGCAGGAGGTAATCGCGCGCGCCGAAGCGCTCAGCATCGAACTCGGAACCCCGATTACGCCCGGCTTCGAGGCCCTGGTGTTCAAGGCCTCGCGCGGAATCGAAGATATCTACTAACTGACCTACTTCCGCAAGGACGGAAGCCGCTTCCCGGCGGTGGTGTCGGTGACGGCGCTGCGCGATGCGCAAGATGCCATCATCGGCTACCTGCTGATCGGTACGGACAACACCGTGCGCAAGCAGATTGAAGCGGCGCGCGACAGCGAGCGTGATCGCTTCGAACAGACCCTGCAGGAAAAAAACATCGAATTGGCCCACGCCAGCCGAATGAAATCGGAATTCCTGGCCACCATGTCGCACGAGTTGCGCACGCCGCTCAACGCCATCATCGGATTTTCGGAAGCGCTGAAAGACGGCATGGTCGGCGAGATGAATGGCAACCAGGGCGAATACGTCACCGACATCTTCAATAGCGGGCAACACCTGTTGTCGCTGATCAACGACATCCTCGACCTGTCCAAGATCGAATCTGGCATGATGGCGCTGGAGCTCGAGTCGGTTGACTTGAACAACCTGCTCGCCAACAGCCTGACCATCGTGCGGGAGCGCGCCGCCAACCAACGCATCCGGCTCGACCTCGACATCGAGGACGGCCTGCACACATTGCAACTGGACATGCGCAAGACCAAGCAGGTCATCTACAACCTGTTGTCGAATGCGGTCAAGTTCAGTTCGCACGGCGGCCGCGTGCTGGTCAGCGCCCGCCGTGTATCGCGGGCCTCCGTCGGAACCCTTGCCGGCGCCTGGCCGCAACACAACTTCCCGCTGGTGGACAAGGGCTACCGGGAATTCGTCGAAATCTGCGTCAGCGACGAAGGCATCGGCATTCCTGCCGCCAGCCTGGCGAAACTTTTCCAATCGTTCACCCAGATTGACAGTAGCCTGGCGCGGCGCTTCGAGGGTACCGGCCTTGGCCTGGCAATGGTTCGCCAGTTGGTGGAACTGCACGGCGGCACGGTTGCCGTCGCCAGCGAGGAAGGCGAAGGCACGTGCGTCGCTGCATGGCTGCCCCTGGTTGAATCGCAGCAGCCGAGCGGCGCACGATCAGCGAGCTTCGGGATAGCGACGCCGATGGAGCGCTTCGCGATGATCGTGGAAGACGATGAAAAGGGCGCCGACCTGATCCGCCTGATGCTCGAAGCGGAAGGATTCACGGTGCTGGTTGCCAGCAGCGCCGAAGCCGCCATGTTGATGGCGGAGGGCCAGTCCCTGAGCCTGATCACGCTGGCCCTGAACTTGCCCGACATAGACGGCTTACCGTTGCTCACCAACCTGCGCAAGACGCAAACCCTGGCCAGGGTGCCGGTGGTGGTCATCGCCAATGGCACGCAGGCGCGTGCCGCACTGGATAGCGGCGCCGCGGTGCTGCTGCAAAAACCGATCAGCCGCGCCCAACTCAAGGCGTCACTGGCCATGCTCGGCCTGCATTCAGCGCAGGAACACAGCTACAGCGTATTGCTGGTGGACGATGACCCACGGGCACTGGAAGTCATCGCCTCGTTCCTGCCCTCGCCGGCCTATTCCCTGCTTCGGGCCTTGGGTGGACGCGAAGCGATCGATCTGGCGCGATTACACCGGCCCGACCTGGTCCTGCTCGACCTGATGATGCCCGAGGTCAACGGCTTCGACGTGATCGACGCCCTGCAGCTTGATGAAGACACCGCCTCCATCCCGATCCTGGTGGTGACGGCGAAGCAGATCACCCTGGGCGACCAGGAACTCCTGTCCAAGTACCCGGACAAGATCATCCGCATCGTTGAAAAAGCCGGGTTCAATCGGGTGGGATTCCTCGCCGAAGTCCGCCGCGCGCTGACCAGGCAATAGGTACGCCATGGCAACCATACTCATCATCGAAGACAACGCCGCCAACATGAAGCTGGCGGTGCTGCTGCTGCGCAACGCCGGCCACACGCCGCTGTGCGCGATAGACGCCGAGTCAGGCCTGACCCTCGCCCGCGCCGAACATCCCGACCTGATCCTGATGGACATCCAGTTGCCCGGAATGGACGGACTGACTGCAACCGCGCTGCTCAAACAGGACCCGGCTACGGCCTCGATCCCCGTGATCGCGCTCACCGCCATGGCCATGAGCACCGACCGTGCCAAAGCACTGGAAGCGGGCTGCAACGACTACATAGCCAAACCGCTGCGCTACCAGGATCTGTACAACGCCATCAACGCGCTGCTTGGACAAGACCAGGCACGGGCGGCAGACTGATCCATGGCCATCGAACCCCTTCCCAATGAAGCCGTGGTGTCTGTCACCGATGCAAAGGCGGTCGTACTGGTCGTGGACGACCAGGTCGTGAATGTACGGCTGATCACCGCGCTGCTGGCCCAGCAAGGTTATACGACCGTATCCGCGCTGGGTGGCGAGGAAGGCGTCAAGCTGGCGCTCAGCGAACTTCCGGACCTGGTATTGCTGGATGTGCGCATGCCTGACATGGATGGCTTCGAAGTGCTGCGCAAATTGCGCGCTACGCCAGCGACGGCCGACCTACCAATCATCTTCCTTACCGCTGACGACGATCGCGAGAACCTGGTCCGCGGCTTCAGCGCCGGTGTCAGCGACTACGTGACGAAGCCTTTCGTCGCGCGCGAACTGCTCGCCCGCGTACGCACCCACGTGGACCTCAAGAAATCACGCGATGCGCTGCGCCGCTTTGCACAGGAAAAACAGGACATGGCCGAACTGGTGGCGCACGACCTGCGCAACTACCTGGCCAACATCATGTTCGCCACCGACCTGCAGTGCGCACTGCCCGACGTGGACCTGGGCGTGGTGCGGCTTGCTCATTCGATTCGCAGTTCGGCCGACGCCGGCTTGTTGTTCCTGCAGGCATTGCTGGAGCAGCAGGAAGAACAAGCCTCCGGCGGCCTCATCGAACCTCTGTCGGTGCAGACCTTGCTGGGCGACGCGATGGGACTGTTGAATGAAAGCGCCCGGGCCAAACGGATCTCGCTCGACTTGATGCCACACGACGTGATCGTCGTATCGGGCTTGCGATCGAGCGCCGTGCATGTGTTGCAGAACCTGTTGTCGAACGCCATCAAGTATTCGCCGCAAGGCAGTCGCGTCAGCATCGCCGCCACCAGCAATGGCAAGCGCGGGCGGATGCTGGTGATGGACCGCGGGCCCGGCATCAGCAGCACCGACCAGGAACGCCTGTTCCAACGCTTCACGCGGCTGTCTTCCGAACCCACCGCAGGCGAAACCAGCACTGGCCTGGGCCTGGCGCTGGCCAAGCAGCAGGCGCGCGCCATGGGCGGCGACCTGTGGTACGAAAAACGCGACGGCGGCGGCTCGATCTTTACCCTGGAACTACCGCTCGCCTGATCGCCCAGCTCAGTCCCGCCAGACAGTCACTGACGGGCAGAAGGGATCTCCAGACCCATGGCTTCTGCAAGCAGCCCGAAGGAATGCAAGCGGGCCTGATGGTCGAAGATGTTAGCAGTCACCAGCAGTTCGTCGGGCCGGTGGCGATGCACGAACTCGGCAATGCCCTGCGCGACTGACTGCCGGTCGCCGACCACTGCGCAGGCCAGAGCCCGCTGGGTGCCCAACTTCTCGACCGGCGACCAGTACGATTCGATGTCGTCGATTGGCGGCGGAATCAGGCCGGGCATGCCACGCCGCAGGCGCACGAAACTTTGCTGCTGGGTGGTGAACAGCCGGCGCGCGCCTGCGTCGCTTTCAGCCGCCACCACGTTCAGCGCCAAAATGGCGTAAGGCGCCTGCAGCCGCCGGGATGGGCGGAAATCCCGGTGATACAGCGCCATCGCCTCGTCCATCGCATCGGGCGCAAAGTGCGAGGCGAAGGCAAACGGCAGCCCCATCGCCGCGGCCAATTGCGCGCTGAACAAGCTTGAACCCAACAACCAGATCGGCACGTCGATGCCAGCACCTGGCACTGCCTGCACGGCTTGCCCCGGCACTGCCGCCTCAAAATAACCGAGCAACTCGGAAACATCCTGCGGAAAGCGATCAGCGCCGTCGAAGTAACGGCGCAACGCGCGCGCCGTTGCCTGGTCCGTGCCCGGGGCGCGTCCCAGACCCAGGTCGATGCGACCCGGATGTAAAGACGCGAGGGTGCCGAACGCTTCCGCCACCTGCAAGGGCGCGTGGTTGGGCAACATGATGCCGCCCGCGCCAATGCGGATGGTCGAGGTGCCCGCGGCAATATGCGCCATCAGCACCGCGGTCGCGGCGCTGGCAATGCCGGGCATGTTGTGGTGCTCGGCCAGCCAGTAACGGCGGAATCCCAGGCGCTCGGCATGGCGCGCCAAGTCGAGTGCATTGGCGAAGGCGCGCGAAGGATTACTGCCCTCGGTAACCGGGGCGAGGTCCAGTACGGAAATCGGAATCAATGGACTCGCCCGGAATCAACTCAGTGCTTGTGATCCGCGTCCGGCGTGGCTTCCGGCGCTGCCGGCGGCGCGGTGGTGGGCGCCATCGGGTGGTGCTGGCCGCCCATCATCATGCCGTGCTGTCCGCCGTTCTTCATCATTTCCCGATGCTGCGCCATCATCTTCGTATGGTGCGCAGTGAACTCGGCCTTGGTCACCGAGCCATCGTTGTTCGCATCCATCTGGGCGAACATGTCGTCCATCATTTTCTTGTGTTGCTCGGGTGACATCTTGTCCATGCCCATCATTCCCATCATTCCACCGCCCATGCCCATTCCGGGCATCGGCTTGGTCGCGTCGGCGCGCGGCGCCTCATGGTGGGAAGCGAACGCGAGCGTGCTGGCCATCGCCAGGCCAATGGCAAGAGTGAGCGGAAACAATTTCATGGGAGCAGTCCTTGAAGGATCGAGGTGCCATTCTGACCCTAAACACGCTGAATGGTTCCGGAGTGCCTGCTTCGGCCCACCCAGTCGATTGCGCCGACCACTACAGCCCCAGCACCTGCAGCCCCGGTTCGATATACAGCGGCGAGGCCATGCCCAGCATGCCCAGCGTCCACGCGCGGCGCTTCCACTCCGCGACCTGCCGAAGCCGGAACATCGTCTCGACCAGCACAAACATGCCGTTGAAGACAAAGAAGGCTGTCGCCATCACCGCCCCAACGATGCCGATCGCCACCAGGAACATCCAGCCATGCAGCAGGCCGCTGACAGTGAAAGCCGCCATCACTGCCGTACCCGGGCCGAAGCGCTCGTTCATTGGCCTGAATACCAGCGATTCCAGCCAGCCATTGACCGGCAGGTTCCATCGTTCACTCCAGAATTCGCGAATGCTCTGAGCCAGGATCGGGCTGCGCTGCATCGGCGACACGGCAATGCCGGCCAGCAGGTGCAGCAAACGGATGGACTCGCTGATGGTTTCCATACCGCTGTAGGCAAGCGTGATTCCCAGCGCCAGTCGGGCCAGGTTGGTGCCGATTCCCGACTCGCGCGGAAGGTACAACAGGCCCAGCAAAGCCAGTAGTGCGAGTCCTGCATGCAATACGATGACCAGCAGCAACTTCTTGTCCAACGCCGGAGTAACGCGCTCAGTGTCGGCAACATCGAAGGGCGCCAGGCCATGCCAGAGTCGTTTCAGCGGCGCCCAGCGCTCGGGTTCGGGATGCAGGGCCAGCTGCACCACTTTCACCAACGCCAGGATCGCCAGGGCCGCGAGCACGGCCCGCAGGATTGGAACGGCAGGCGCCGACAAGGGCAACACCCAAGCCATGCCCAATACCAGGATCGACGCGACGCGGCGCCAGAGGCTGCGTCCCATCAGCTGCACGCAGGCTATTACGAGAAGCAGTTGGGCGGCGCACCAGGCAATGATCATCGCTGCATTATGAAAGGCGGCAGGTGCGCCTTCGCTGAATGGCGTCTAAGCAAACCCCGCCAATACGTTCTGCATTTCGCCAGCACAACGCCAGGTTGGAGCATGCTCGGCTACCGGTCCTGCCATTGTGTTGAAGCATGTCGAATATTTGCGAGGGAGTCGAAGCGACTGAGCGACGCAGCGAGATGCATTCGCTTGTCGCGAAATTCGACTGGTCCAGTACGCCGCTGGGCGATGCCAAGTACTGGCCTGCTTCACTCAAGACAATCGTTGGCACGGTGCTCGCGTCCAACCATCCGATGCTCCTGTGGTGGGGCCCCGAGCTGATCCAGTTCTACAACGATGCCTACCGCCGCACCCTTGGGCCGGAACGCCATCCCAGCGCGCTGGGGCAGCCGGGCGAAGATTGCTGGCAGGAAGTCTGGCCGATCGTAGGGCCGCAGATTGAATCGATCTTGGCCGGCGGCCCGGCCACCTTTCACGAAAACACGCTGGTAGCGCTTACCCGGAATGGCGCGCGCGAAGATGTCTGGTGGAACTACGGCTTCAGCCCCATCCCCGGCGAAACCGGGGTCGATGGTGTGCTGGTGGTCTGCACGGATGTCACCGCCATTCACCTCGCCACCCAGGAACAAGCCCGGCTCAATGCGCGACTCAGCGCGGAAGTGGCGCAGCGCGAATACCAATACGATCGCCAGAAGACCATGTTCCAGCAGGCACCCGGCTTCATGTGCATCCTGCGCGGACCCAAGCATGTCTTTGAGTTCGCCAACGATGCCTACCTGCGCCTGGTCGGCGAACGCGAACTGGTTGGCCGGCCGATGGACAAAGTCATTCCCGAAGCCTATGGCCAGGGCTTCACCGAATTGCTCGACCAGGTCTATGCCAGCGGCGAGCCCTATTCCGCGCACGGCCTGGGCATCGAATTGCGCATCAAGCCGGGCGCACCACCGGTACGGCGCATCCTGGATTTTGTGTACCAACCCATCATTGAAGCCGACGGCACGGTGTCGGGCATCTTCGTGCAAGGCAACGACGTTACCGAGCGCAAGGGCGCGGAAGACGAACTGGTTGCCGCCAACCTGCGCAAGGATGAGTTCCTGGCGATGCTGGCGCACGAATTGCGCAACCCGTTGGCGCCGATCAGTTCGGCCGCGCAACTGTTGAAGATGCCCAGCCCCGATTCGAGCACGGTGCGCATGGCCGGCGAGGTCATCCATCGCCAGGTCAAGCACATGTCCAGCCTGGTCGCCGACCTGCTCGATGCATCGCGACTCGCGCGCGGCCAGGTGACGTTGAACCTGGGGCGCGTGGACGTGGCTGTCGTGCTGGCCGAGGCGATGGAACAAGCCGCGCCCCTGATCAAGTCGCGCGGCCATCGGATTGACTCGACCCAGTCCGGCCCGTCGGCGCATGTGTCGGGCGATCACAAACGCCTGGTGCAGGTGGTAGCCAACCTGCTCAGCAATGCCGCCAAGTTCACCCTGCCAGGTGGCGCGGTTAGCATCGACCTTCGGATAGACGAATCCACCGACCAAGTGGCGCTGACTTTTCGCGATTCGGGAATTGGCATAGACGCCGAATTGCTGCCACGCATCTTCGAGCGTTTCTCGCAAGGCGTGCGGTCCTCCGACCGGACCGAGGGCGGCCTGGGCATCGGGCTGTCGCTGGTGCGCGACATCGTGCACCTGCACAGCGGTAGCGTGTCGGCAGCCAGCAAGGGGCCGGGACGGGGTTCCGTCTTCACTGTCTTGCTGCCCCGCGTAGCGACCGAACCGCCAGTGCCGGAACACGCCGTCTCCGGTCCGGCAGCGAACACCGATGCCGGTCTTTTCCCGGGACTGCGCATCCTGGTGGTAGACGACAACGTGGACGCCGCGCAAACCCTTGCCCATTGGCTGCGAAGTTGCGGCCACAGCGTGCTGATTGAAAGCAGTCCATTCCGCGCGCTGGAAGTCGCGGCAGCCTTCCATGCCGACGCCTACCTGCTCGACATCGGCCTGCCGGGCATGGACGGCAAGCAACTCGCGCGGCGCCTGCGCGACACCGCGCATGGCAGCAAGGCCCTGCTCATCGCCATTAGCGGTTACGGCCTGGACCAGGACCGTCAGGCGGCACATGACGCCGGATTTGACCACTATTGCGTCAAGCCGGTGGACACCGTCGCACTGGACCAGATCCTTGGCGCAAAGCACCCGGCCTTTGCCAGGTAAAGCCTTGATTAACCTCCGCGCACTCCGATCGCCAGACTCGGGAAATTCCGGCCATACTTGACGCAACCCCCGAACCGGGATCGAGCCGCATGGATCGTTTCACTACCCCGTTTGGCTTCTACTCGACCGCCATGGACGTCGTCCGCGGCGTCAACCTGGCCGGCAAGCGCGCCATCGTCACCGGCGGTGCCACCGGCATCGGCGTGGAGACTTCGCGCGCGCTTGCGTCCGCAGGCGCCGAGGTAACGCTGGCCGTCAGGCGCGCAGAAGAAGCCGAAGCCGTCGCGGCGCAGCTTCGCGAATCAACCGGCAACCCGTCGGTTTTCGTGCGAGCGCTGGACCTGGTGGACCTCGACTCCGTGGCCGCGCTGGCCGCCGAGTGGCAGGGGCCCCTGCATATCCTGGTCAACAACGCGGGCATCATGGCCCTGCCCGAACTCGAGCGCACCAGTGAAGGCTGGGAGATGCAGTTCGCCACCAACTTCCTCGGCCACTTCGCGCTGACGCTTGGGCTTTACGAAGCGCTCGCGGCGGCCGATGGCGCGCGCGTGGTATCGGTAAGCTCCAGCGCGCATACCCGCGGCCCAGTCTTTTTCGACGATCCACATTTCAATTTCATTGCCTACGACCCGTGGCTGGCCTACGCGCAATCCAAGACAGCCAACGTGCTGATGTCGGTTGAACTCACCCAACGTTGGGCAGGCGTCGGCATCTTTTCCAATGCACTCAATCCAGGTGCCATCCCGACCAACCTGCAGAAACACATCGGCGGGATGAAGACCCCGGTCAACCTGCGCAAGACGCCACAACAAGGCGCGGCTACGTCGGTGTTGCTGGCCGCCTCGCCCTTGCTCGAAGGTATTGGCGGCCGCTACTTCGAAAACTGCATCGAAGCGGGATTGCTGGAAGCGCGACCCGGCGATTTCAGCGGTGGTATCGCGCCCTACGCCCTCGACCCGGAAAATGCCAAGCGCTTGTGGCGGATGGCATCGGAGCTCATTTCCGCCAGCCCACCCTTGGCCTGAAGCCGGCAGACCATTCAGCCTGCAGCCGGTACCTGGGCTGGCGGCTACGGCACAATGCAGCGCAACCCCACCGGAGACACCCCGATGAAATGGCAACTTGGACGTCGCAGCAGCAACGTTGAAGACCGGCGCGGCCAAGGTATCGGTGCCAAGGGGATTGGTGGGCTGGGCATTGGCGGCGTGCTTATCGTCGTCGTCATTTCGATGCTGATGGGCAAGGACCCGAGCGAAATCCTCGGCCAGGTCGCGCAGCAACAAGGTTCGCCAGCGCAGACGCAAGTAGCACCCGTTGATGACGAAGCCTCGCAGTTCGTCGGCGCCGTGCTCGGTTCAACCGAAGACACTTGGGGTAAGGTTTTCCAGGCCAGCGGCAGCACATATCCGGCGCCGAAGCTGGTGTTGTTCTCAGGCGCGGTGGCATCCGCCTGCGGCCAGGCAACGTCCGCGGTCGGCCCGTTTTATTGCCCCAGCGACCAGCAGGTTTACCTCGACACCAGCTTCTTCGAAGAAATGCGCGCGCGCCTTGGCGGCGGTGGCGATTTCGCCGAGGCCTACGTGATCGCGCATGAAGTGGGCCACCACGTGCAGACCATCACCGGCGTGTCGAGCAAGATCAATGCGCAGCGTGCGCGCGGCGGCAACGTGGAAGGCAACAACGGATTGCTGGTCCGCCAGGAATTGCAGGCCGACTGCTACGCAGGCGTGTGGGCCAACCAGGCCCAGCAGCAGAACAAGTGGATGGAATCAGGCGACGTGGAAGAAGCCTTGAATACCGCCAGCGCCATTGGCGACGACCGCCTGCAGAAACAATCACGCGGCACCGTCGTGCCCGACTCCTTCACGCATGGCACGTCGGAACAACGCGTGCGCTGGTTCCGCAACGGGTTCGAAAGTGGCGACCCGGGTCGCTGCGATACCTTCAAGGCAACGCAGCTCTAGGCCCTATTCCGGCGAACACTCGCCCAATTGCGGCCGCGCTGCGCTCAATATCCTGTTCCGTCGTTTGCCAGTTGGACACCGACACTCGCATCGCCGCCATGCCGTGCCAGACCGTGCCACCCAGCCAGCAAGTGCCGTCCTTCTGCACACCCGTAATGACCGCGCGCGTGGTCTCGTCGCTATCTGCGAAGCGCACCAGCACCTGGTTAAGCACGACATCGTTCAACACGCGCACGCCTTCGATGCGGCCAAGCAATTCGCCCATCTGCCGGGCACGGGCGCAGCCGTTATCCACCAGCGCTTCAACGCCGTCGCGGCCCAGGGCGCGCAGCGTGGCGTAAACCGGAATGCCACGGGCGCGTCTCGAAAACTCCGGAACCCAATCCACGGCATCGCGTTCCGGGCCCTCGGTCTGAATGAGGTAGGGGGCCGAGGACGTCATTGCATCATGATGGTCCTGGGCATGGCGGACGATGGCTACGCCGCAGTCGTAGGGCGTGTTCAACCACTTGTGTGCATCCGTGGCCCAGCTGTCGGCGAGTTCCATGCCGTCGGCAGGCGCGCGATGCGCCGCACTGGTGCGCGCCCACAAACCGAAGGCGCCATCCACGTGCAGCCACGCGCCATGGGCTCGGGCAATTTCGCCAATTTCGCGTAGCGGATCAAAGGCGCCGGTATTCACGTTGCCGGCTTGCGCGCAGATGATGGTCGGGCCCTCCAGCGTTGCCATCAATTCGCGCAACTTGTCGGCGCGCATGCGCCCCTGCGCATCGGATTCAACGCGTTTCTGGATGCGCGTCCCAAGGCCCAGGTAGCGCAACGCCACGTCGATGGTGATGTGCGATTCGGCGCAGGTGACGATATTGATTCGGGGCGCATCGTAAAGGCCGTTGGCTTCAACGTCCCAGCCCACGCGGCGCAACAGGCCGTGCCGCGCCGCGGCCAGGCAGGTGAAGTTCGCCATCTGGCAGCCGGTAACAAAGCCCACTTCCGATTCACGCGGCAAGTCGAACAGCTCCAGCAGCCAGTCACCCGCGACTTCTTCAGCCACCGACACCAGCGGCGACAACACATTGATGCCGGCATTCTGGTCCCAGGTCGACACCAGCCAGTCGGCGGCCAGCGCCACCGGATAGGTACCGCCCACCACGAAGCCGAAATAACGCGGGCTGCCGCTGGCCACTGCGCCCTGCGCGGCCTGTGCCGCCAGCAAGTCGATCACCGCCGCATCATCCTCGCCGCCAGCCGTCAGCGGCACACGCAATACTGATAGCAGGTGCTCGCGCGATGCGCGCGCGTCGAGGTCACGGTCGGAAAGTTGCCGCAGGTAGTCCAGGGAATGTGCCTGCGCCTTCGCCAACAGGTTGGAAGTAGATTCGTATGTCATGCCACTTTCTCTCCACCCCATCCACTCAGGCGCGAGCCTAGCAGAATCCCGGGCGAAGCTGTTTCATCGTTCCATCCAGCGGCCCGGTGTATAACTTGGTACTTGCCAGGAGTGCAATCCCCGATGAAGCCCATCCCCTCGCTTGCCGCCATCGCTGCCTTTGCCACCGCATTCCTCGCCTCGCCCAGCAAGCCCACCGCCTGAGCATGCATACGATGGTTCATGGATTCCTGTTGGGTGCCGCGTTGTTGCTCGGCGCGAATGCCACCGCCGCCACCGCCGCCACCGCCGCTACTGCAGACGACGCCGACCTGTCGGCCTACCGTGAACGCGTCATCGCCGCCCGCAGGGTAGCGGTCGAACTCGGCCACACACCTCAAGAATGGGCGGCGGCCGAGGTCATGTTGAAGGCCGCGCTTGCCGATCCGCTGTACAAGCAGCTTACGACGCTCGAACAATCCCGCGTGCATTCCGGCGCGGGCTGGGCGGCGATACGCGTGGGCAATTACGTCCGCGCGCGGGACCAGTTGCTGCGTGCCACCCAACTCAATCCGGACGCGTCGGTGGATTGGCTCTGGCTCGCGCGCCTGGATGATGAACTCGGCGACTACGATTCCTCCGCCATGGCTATCGTCGGCTTCCTGCAGCGATGGCAACTGCGCGACGATGAGACCACCTTCGTCACCCAGGTAGTGCGCAAAGCCGATCCCACGTCCATTTCGCGACTGGTATTGCTGCAAGCCCTGGCCGACAGCAACTGGCAGCCAAAGCCGCTCGGTGCCAGCGACCTGTGGTACGAACTGGCGCTGTCGCAAGTGCGCAGCAATCAGACGGAGCAAGCGCGCGCCACCATCGCCCGCATCACCTCGCCCGACATGCTGGTGCGCCTGCGCAGCGATAAGCGCTTCGACACCCTTGTAGATCGCAAAGCGCCACAGTTCGATGTTGAAAAAGCTGCGCAAGCACAGTTGCAGGTACTCCGCGACCAATCCAGCACGCCGCCGACGGTGTCGCAGGTTTCAGTGGACCTGACGCGCGCACTGCTTTCGCTGGGCGACAACAAGGGAACGCTCGCCTTGGCCGATCAATTGCTCGCCACGCCCGCAGGACTCGATGTCGCGTTGGCCGATACCGAGCAGCGCGCCTGGATCGCCAACAATCGCGCCACCGCCCTGTCTCGACTCGGGCGCACGGACGAGGCATTGGCGCAATTGGAATCTGCCGCAGTGATCGGCGTCAACGGCGGCATCAATGTCAACCAGACGCTGAACCTCAGCCATTTCTACTGCGCGCTGGGCCGCGGCGAACAAGCGCGCGCGACAGCGGCAAAAATTTCAGTGAACATGAATGGCTACGGCCGAGCCGTGCACAAGCTCGCCGAACATTGCGCCGCCGTGCAGACCGGCGACACTGCCGCCGCGGCCGCGGCGTTTTCGTATTTGTCCGGGCACCAGAAGGCCGGCCCCTTCCCTTACCTGCTCGCACTGGTCCGCAGCAACCAGATGGATGAAGCCGCGCGCGCGGTCATCCGCCGGTTGGAATCGGTCGATGACCGGGGCCAAATGCTGTACGACCTGCAGGATTTCCGCGAGTCGAAGCCCCTGCCCGGCAATGTCGAACTCGATGCGCGCTGGAAAGCGCTGATCAAACGCCCAGGTGTAGTGCAGGCATTGGACCGCGTCGGTCGTACCCAGCACTACGACATCTACGGAAACTGATAGGGCGAAACCCCCTAC
>JBBRXD010000036.1:0-13188 GCA_038248775.1 Lysobacterales bacterium
AACGGCCGTGCCGTCGTACGGGTGGGCCAGCATCGTCCGGTAGAAGGCGAATTAGGACACCCACAATTCGGATTCTTCCGACATCGCTTCCAGATGCGTCCGCACGCGCCATGACTCTCCCTTGGCCATGCTGGCCACATGACCACCGCCCGCTCCCACTTCGTTACGCCCGGCAGCGACGGCTGCTATCACTGCGTGCAGCGATGCGTCCGGCGCGCTTTTCTCTGCGGCGTTGACTGCTACACCGGCCAGTCCTTCGAGCATCGCAAAGCGTGGGTCGAGGAACGCCTACACCATCTCGGCTCGTGCTTCGCCATCGCCATTCACGCCTACGCCGTCATGAGCAACCACCTGCATGTCGTCGTACAGATCGACTCTGCGGTCCTGTCGGCCTGGAGCGATGATGAGGTGGCGGCGCGCTGGGTTCAACTATTTCCACCCGCTGACGCGGAAGGCGCTGCTGTTGAACTCAAGCGGCAATGCTTGCTGGCCGATGCCGCTCGACTCGACGTCATCCGTCGGCGGCTCGGCGACCTGTCCTGGTTCATGCGCTGCCTGGCGGAACGGATCGCACGCCGCGCCAATCGCGAAGACGGCTGCAAAGGACGCTTCTGGGAAGGCCGCTACAAATGCCAACTGCTCTGCGACGAACGTGCGCTGATCGCAGCAATGGCCTATGTAGACCTCAACCCCATCCGCGCGGGGATTAGCGAACAACTGGAAACATCAACGCATGCCAGCGTTCATGACCGGATTACGGCGGCGCAAGCCTCACCGGAAACGCTGGCCCAACCACTACGGCCCGTCATCGGCGTAAAGCGGCACGCGCTGTCCGTGAGCACGGCAGACTACCTGCTCATGCTCGACTGGACCGGACGAGTGCTCGCGCCCGGCAAGCGCGGGGTGATCGCCGAATGTGCACCCGCCGTGCTCTCGCTGTTCGATCGCACACCCGAGCGCTGGACGATGCGTGTTCGCGGCTACAGTTCGGGCTGGGTGCGAGCCGCCGGGTCGGCTAACGATCTAGTCGCCTACGCCGAGCGAATCGGTCAGCGCTGGCTCAAGGGCATTCGGCTAGCACTACAGCTTGCTTCCGGGTGACACCCACACGCGTTTCGCGCACGCGGAAGCGGCAGCGCAACGCCTGGATTGCGCTCGGAGTAGCGCCATGATCTTGCGTTAGCGGAATAGCCATGGCCAGACCGAGAGACGGAGGCGGCTCAGCCAACCTCGAGTACAGCGTCGTGCACAGTCCTTCAACTTGTCGAAGTCCGCCATCTAGAGCTCGAGCACAACCCCCAACAACCTTTCTGGTCGCGCTATGAACGTCGTCGCATCGTCATCATCATCATGGACTTCAATCTGGGTGTCCGAATTCCCCTGTCCGAATTCCCCTGCGGGCGGTTGGATCTGCACGACGCCGGCGGTCGGCGGCACGGGCACGGTGAGCTGCACGACACTGAGCCTGGCCACCGGATCTGCTGCGTTCACGCTCGTCGTCACGGTCGATCCGAACTCGAGCTACCAGCCCATGCCTCACGCTTGCAGGAATTCCAACGCAAGTTGATTGAACCTCGCGGCCTGCTCGAAATTCGAGACGTGCCCGGCGTTATCGAGGATTTCCAGGCGCGAGCCTTTCAGAATGCGATGCATGTCCTGCCCGAGACGCAGCGGTACCGCCTTGTCTTCCCTGCCCCAGACCAGCAGCGTCGGAACCGCCATGTCGCCGAGCACGCGGATTTCGTCGCTCAGGGTGCCGAAGAATTCGTCGCGCTGGATCTTGAGGCTAGCCTCTAAGCTTCTCTCGATTTTCTGCGGGCGTGTCACGTTCTCGAAATAGCGATCGGTCACGAGGCGTTTGTCTTGAATGAAGACATCCTTCAGCGCGATTTTGCGGAACACATCGGTATTCAGTCCCAGAAAGAATTCCCCGATCATCGGCAAGTTGAAAAATCTTCCGATCGCCGGCAAAGGGTTGGGCAAGCCGGCGGACGAGACCAGCACCAGCTTCTCGACGCGATATCTGTGCTGGACACAGAACTTGATCGCGGTGCCGGCGCCCATCGACTGGCCCGCGAACGATGCACGCTCGATACCCATGGCGTCCATGAACAGGCGCACCTGCTCGGCATACTGCGGATAGCCGAAATCCAGCGGATCCCGCGCGCTGTAGCCGCAGCCCCAGAGGTCGAGCGCATACACCTTGAAATGCCGCGCCAGCGCATCGATGTTTTCGGCCCAGAGAAACGTGTCGTAGAAGAAGCCGTGCAGCAGGATCAGCGGCTCGCCTTCGCCTTTCTCGATGTAGTGGGTCTTGCGCCCGCCGAGATCGACGAACTTGCCTTGTGCGTATTTGCCTGCCCACAGATCGAGCGATTGGCTATTCCAGCGAACAGATTCCGACATTTTCCCGATCCTTGATGTTCGTGGGGTTGCCTTGGCGTCGATCTATGTCATTCCGCTTCGGCGCAAACGCTACCGACGCTACACCAGCTGGCTACGGTTTGGCTACGACCCGCTCTAAAGCAGGTTCCGCAGCGCCGGCAGATACTTTTCCGCCGAGCCCGTATTCTCCGCCACCACGCGCTCACCGCGTATCGAGTTGAAGATCAGGACACCCACAGTTCGAAATCTTCCAAAATCTCTTCCAGACACACCGATCACGCGGGCGTCGGCCGTGCATCGCGACGTTTAGCTATTCTTCGCCGACCCCATGGACTCAAGAACCATATGCCAAATGACCGTCCACGCATTCGCCTCAGCCCTGTCGAGATCGGCGGCTGGATCGTCTACGGATTGATCGTCCTTGCATTGTGCATCGCAACAGCGACAGGCCATCGCGTAGCGTTCGGGTTCTTCGCGTTGTTCGCGGTCGCCGGCCTGGCCACCCGCGCGCACTGGACAGCGGCGAGATTAGGACACTCACAATTCGGATTCTTCCGATGCATCTCCCCCGAACTGTCTGCACGCGCCATTGGGTGTCCTGAATTCTCTAATTCAGCGAACACGCCCAGCATGTCCAGGAAAGCCTTGCCTGCCGCACTGCGGGTGTCGATGGGTTGCTCGGTCGCCTTGAGGGTGACGCCGCGCTCCTTCAATGCGTACACGATGTCCTGCAGATCCTTGATACTGCGCGCGAGGCGATCGATCCTGGTCACGACCAGCGTGTCGCCACGCCGCAAAAAAATCGAGCAGGGTCGCCAACTCGGTGCGGCCGGTGCGGCTTGCGCCGCTCGCCTTGTCGGCCCGGACCACGGCGCAGCCGGCGGCACGCAGCGCCTCCTGCTGCAGGGCAAAATCCTGGTCGCTGCTGGAAACGCGGGCATATCCGTAGAGCGCCATGGGTCGGGTTCGTCTCGATAGGCGACCGGGCTAGCATTTCGCAGGCCGCAACAAAAAAATTTCGTGGCCGGTGTCGATTGCGCGCGGACTGGCGCATCCAACTTGCAGGAACGCGATGGTCGCGGCCCCCCCCCCACGTGCCACCGTGCACAGGAGATGACCCATGAAATACATGCTGATGTTCTTCGAAACCCCGGCTGACCTGGCCCAGCGCGACAACCCGGACACGGCCCCCGGCTACTGGGGCGCCTGGACGTCGTATATGGGCGCCATTTCCGCCAGCGGCACCATGACCTCGGGCAACGGCCTGCAACCCCGCGAGCTGGCCACCACCCTGCGCGTGAAGGACGGCAAGCGGCAGGTGCAGGACGGACCGTTCGCCGACACGCGCGAGCACCTGGGTGGCTACGTCATCCTGAATGTCGATTCGATCGACCAGGCGCTTGAATGGGCGGCCCGGGCCCCGTGCGCCGCCACCGGCGTCGAAATCCGCCCGGTGCTGCCGCCGCCGCCTGGCGCGCCGGTCTGAGCCATGCCAGACGCGCCGCCGCCCGGCTGGACTCAGGCCGAAACCGCGGCGCGCGCGTCGTACGGCCGGCTGGTGGCGCACCTGGCCTGGCGCTGGCGCGACCTGGCTGCCGCCGAAGACGCGCTGTCGTCGGCCCTGCTCGCCGCGCTCGAACACTGGCCTAGAACCGGCGTGCCCGATGCACCGGACGCCTGGCTCCTGACGACGGCCCGGCGCGAGCTGCTGCATGCGGCCCGCCACCGCCGGGTGGAGCAGGCGCCCGAAACCCTGGCGGTGCTGGAGCACGACCTGCAGGCACCCGACACGCCCGATGTGTCGGACCATCGCCTGCGGCTCATGTTCGTCTGCGCCCACCCAGCCCTGGCGCCGGCGGTGCACGCGCCGCTGATGCTGCAGGCGGTGCTGGGCCTTCATGCCGAAACGCTGGCCCAGGCGTTCCTCGTGTCACCCAGTGCCATGGCCCAGCGGCTGGTGCGGGCCAAGGCGCGGATTCGCGGGGCGAGCCTGCGCTTCGAGACACCCGAAGCGCGTGAGCTGCCCGAGCGCCTGTCGGCCGTGCTCGACGGCATCTACGGCGCCTACACCCTGGGCACGCGCGACGCCGCGCCCGACGCCGCTGACGAGACCACGCACGGCCTGGCTTCGGAGGCGCTCTTTCTGGCCCGCCTGGTGGTGCACCTGCAGCCGGCCAGTGCAGAGGCCTGGGGCCTGCTGGCCCTGCTGCTGTATTGCGAAAGCCGCCGACCGGCGCGCTTCGACGCCGACAACGCCTTCGTGCCGTTGACCCGGCAGGACACCCGGCTGTGGGACCGCACGCTGCTCCAGGAGGCCGAGCAGTGCCTGCACCGCGCCGCCGCACTGCGCCAACCCGGCAGCCTGCAGGTGGAGGCGGCCATCCAGTCCGCGCACTGCCAGCGCGCCTACACCGGCCAGACACCGTGGCGCGCCATCGCCCACCTGTACGGCGTGCTCGCGGCGCAGTCGCCCACGGTGGGCGCGCGCATCGGCCAGGCTGTGGCCGTGGGCGAAGCCGGCGAACCGGCGCAGGGGCTGGCGCTGCTGCTCACGATCGATGCGGCCGACGTGGCGGCCCACCAGCCGTATTGGGTGGCCACGGCCCACCTGCAGCGCGCCTGCGGTCACGCCAGCGCCGCGCGCAGCGCCCTGTCGCGCGCCATCGGGCTGACTGCCGATGCGCGGGTGCGCGCCTACCTGGCGACGCAGGACGCAGCTACCGCGTCAGCTCCCTGAGGGCGAGCGGTGGCAGCAGGGCGTCGGTATAGACCGCGCCAGTTGCTGGCGCCGGAAGCTTGAGCGCGGCCGCCACGTCGGCAATGTTGCGCACCAGGCGTTCACGGTCCACATGGGCCAGCCCGTGGCGCCGCACCGTGGGCGTGATGATCAGTTCTGCCAGGGTGGTGCGCAGCCGCGCGGTTTCCAGCGCCACGTCGGCGCGCGGAGCAAGCTGTCGCAGAGCGGTTATGGCCACCTCAGGTTGCGCAATCGACAGCTGCACGGCTTCATTAAAGGCGCGCGCGAAACGCCGCACTGCATCGGCGTTCGACTGCAGAAACGCCGCCCGCGCGAACAGCGCGGAGGTGTACAGGTAAAAAATTCAGGAAGAAGATTAGGACACCCACAATGCGGGCGAACGGGGCGAGGTTAACTTCCTGCACAATACTACTAAGTTAACCTGACTCCGTTTCGCCGTTTCGGCCCCCGTTTCGGACCATGTTCGGAGTCGAAAACCGGACAGGGGACAGCATTCTGAATGCGCTCCCCTGTCCGACCAGATGTGCCAGTTCCGTCAGTGCCAGTTGGCCGGACGCCACTGTATGGAAACGGAGCCAGACGACTGCGGCATCACCAGCCAATATTCGCCCTTTGCTATCGGGAGCACCGCGCCCGCGTAGGGACCTCCAGCCCGCGTTCTCGTCTTCAGCTCTTGAGGAGTAGTGCCCGACTGGATATCTGCGCCCCTTGCCGGGGAATTTCCGCCGGTGTGAACAGCGACGAAGCCGTCTGTTTCGGCACGATAGGCCACGTTGAGCTGGAAGCCGGATTCGATCCAGCCGCCGAGCCGTTCACTTGGCGGAAACGCGCCGACCATTTCGGTCGAATTCAGTTCTACGACGAGAGAGGCGTCCGCCACCTCAACTGCCGATGATTCTTTTGGAGCGCTCATCTTTGCGTACCCTTGCCGTGGAGACTCCGAAGTAGTGCGGTCAGGAGAAAAAATCTCGCACCCACGGCAATTGGGTTCAGAACAGGAGATTAGGACCAGGAGATTAGGACACCCACAATTCGGATTCTTCCGACATCGCTTCCAGATGCGTCCGCACGCGCCATGACTCCCCATTGGTCATGCTGGCCACATGACCACCGCCCGCGCCCACTTCGTTACGCCCGGCAGCGACGGCTGCTATCACTGCGTGCAGCGATGCGTGCGGCGCGCTTTTCTCTGCGGCGTTGACGGCTACACCGGCCAGTCCTTCGAGCATCGCAAAGCGTGGGTCGAGGAACGCCTACACCGTCTCGGCTCGTGCTTCGCCATCGCTATTCACGCCTATGCCGTCATGAGCAACGGTAAAAAATTCGGACACCAAAAAAATTCGGACACCCACAATTCGGATTCTAACCAAAAAAATTCGGACACCCACAATTCGGATTCTAACGAGGCCAGGTTCGCTCGCTGATGTGGCTGGGCAGTGAGCCTGCCCCGCCGCGCTCATTTTTCCGGGTCTTTGCTGCGTACCAACGACAACCGCTCCCCGGTCAGGCGTTCCAGTGGCAATGGCCAGGAGCCGGCCGCCACCATGATTTGCACGGCTTCGTCCGGTGTCTTGCCGAGGTACTTCATGGCATAGGCCGCATACAAAGTGGCCGCTCGGCCACCGCTGGCGCAATGCAGCAGCACTTTGCCTTCGTTGGCCTGTACCGCCTTGGCAAACGCCGCAAGCAGCTGGGGAGTCCATGCCGCATTGCCGTTGACGGGATGCTGTTCATAGCCGATGCCCTGCTGCGCAATCAGTGCCGGCTCATCGAAGGAAAGCGTGCTCATCTCTTCCGGCGTCCGCAAGTTGAAGACGTAGCGAATGTCTCGCGACTTCAGTCCCTGCAGGTCTTCGAGCGTCGGTTGAGCGGCAAGCAGGATCTCGCCCTGCGGGATTGCTTTGGCAAGCGCAGAGGGTTGCGGTACCGGGGCGGCGACGGCGGACTTCTGCGGCGCAGTGGCGCAGGCTGTCAACCAGAAAGCGGCGGACATCGTCAAGGCAAGAGGCAAACGCTTCACGGCAAACTCCCATCGAGGCTGGGCCAACGAACAGCGGGAAACCTACCGGGCAAACTTACCTGAAGCTGCCTCGTCCCTCCGGAGATCACGAGGGGTGAATACGATGGTCTGCTTGTTTCGCGCGCCGATCCGATCCGGCGACCACCGGTAACAACAAGGAAGAACAGGGAAGACAGGGGACACCCACAATCCGGATTTTTCCGACACTGCTCCCGGATCCATCCGCACGCACCGTGGCGCACCATGGGTCATGCTGGCCACATGGGTACTACCTGGAGATTCCGGCTCATGAGAAGCCACTGTTCCGGAGCCCTCCCGAATTCGTCCCGAATGCTCCTTCCCCTCATTCGAAACCATTGGCGAACAGGCCATCGCCGGCGTACTCGTAGGCACCCACGTCGACCGCGCCGGCGCGCGGTCGCCCGCGTTGATCAACCGGCGGCGCGTTCGTCGAAGTGCCCGCATCGACCGCTGGCGACGTGGCGGAGAGCGCCAACGTCTCGGTCAGCCCGCCGTTATTGGCGATCGGCGCCAGCTGCGCGTCCGCGAAAATCGCCCCCGGCGTCACAGGGTTTTCCTGTTGTCCGAAGGAATTCGGGCGTACCAGCGGCCATTGAATATTGTTGGACCCGCTGACCGGTTGCAGCATGGCCCAGGGGTTGAACGCATTGCCGCCGGTATTGTTGAAAAACAGCGTATTGCGCAACGTGATCGGGTTCGAGCCGTTGGCGATGCCGCCGGCGAAGCAAACATTGCAGGGTGCGGAATTGTTGGCGATGGTCAGATTCTGCAGCGTGAGTCCGCCGGTCGCCTGCAGGTTCATTGCACCGCCGAGGCCGGCGCGCGCGACATTACCGGTAAAAGTGCTGTTGGTGATGTCGCCCGACGTGACGACGTCGACGTGGTCGAACAAACTCAGTCCGCCGTATCCCGACGCCTGGTTGTCGCGGAAGGTCGAACCGCGGATGCTGACCGGGCCGCCCTGGATATAGGCACCGCCCGTGTGCGCGCTGCTCGTGCCGATGCTGTTGTTACCTTGTAATGTGGAATCAACGATTCGCGTGAAGCTCGTCAGGTCGTAGGCCACGGTGAACAGGCCGGCACCGTAGGCGCCCGCGCTGTTGTTCAGCAGCCGCGCGCGGCAAAGGTTCACGAACCGGTTTTCGCCGTCCACGCCCAGCGCGCCGCCATTGCCGCCATTGCCCGGGTTGCCGCCACTGCCGGTGGCGACATTGCCCGACAGCGTGCTGTCGAACAGGTTGACGCGCCGGGAGCCCAGCGAATACAGCGCGCCGCCATTGCTGCCGCGATTGCCGTCGAGCGTGCTGCCGATGAGCGCGACCTCCTGGGCGCCGATGACATAGATCGCGCCGCCGCCGCCGTCCTGCTCGGTCTGGACCGCCGTGTTCGCCGTAAAACGGGAATTGTGGATGCGAATGGTGACGGCCTGCCAAGGCCCTTCGTCCGGCTTGTACAGGCCCGCGCCGCTCGCGCCCGGCGTGCTGCCGCCGGTGATCGTCGCGTTCAACAATGAAAACGTATAGGAAGCAAGGTTATTGGGATTGCCCACTCGGAGTACTCGTCTGGCGTTGCCCCCCGACAGGGTCGCGCCGTTCGCGTCGAGTACGGTCTCGCGCGTGATGCGCAGCTCTGCGGTGACGACGAGTGTCGACGTGCCGATGTTCAGGCGGATCGGCCCGCCCGAATCGAGCGCCGCCTGCAGCGAGGCCGTCGTCACGCTGCCGGCGCTGCCGTTGCCGAGCACCACGGGCGCGGTGAGCGGCGGTGCGGCCGGCGCCAGGCAGTCGAACACGGACTGAGCCGCAACGATGGCGGGTGACGGCAGGAAAAGCAGGGCGACGATGCGCGGGAACGGGGACATGGCGGACTCCGGCAGAAGACTCGTCGGGAGTCTAGGCCTAAACTTTGAGCATTTTCGGGTCGCTGCGCGCACTGTCGGCGCACGTCTGGCAGAACCGCGTCCGCGTGAGATTAGGATGAGATTCGGACACCCACAATTCGTATTTTTCCCGTGAGGATGAGATTCGGACACCCACAATTCGTATCTTTCCGACGTGGGCGTCCCGAATTTCCCTTTCCGAATTTCCCTATTGCGGGCTGCCGCACCGGGGTCCGACAGGACTACCGCCGCGGCATCTTTCCCATCGAACCCGGGCGCCGGGACACCGGGCAAGCGCCCAATGCGTCCGACCGATGGTCTCCTCGCAACGCTGGAGGATCGCGTGCGGCCGGTACTCGTACCGGGACGCCAGGCAGCCACCGCAGGGCACCAAAAAGGCGACGGCTTGCGCCGTCGCCTTCGTTCAACGCCGAGTTACGTTCAGGCCACGGGCGTCGGCTCACCCTCCACGCGCCGCGTGCGGCTGAAGCGCGATGCCAGTTCCTTGAGCAGGCTGTCCAGCCCCTGGTTCTCTCCGGCCACGCGCAGCACGGCATAGCCTTCCAGCGCCACGTTCATCAGGTCGCTGCCCAGCGCGGTTTCGGTGTCCTGGCTACGCTCGGCCGGGCGTTCCAGGCGGTCCAGCACAGGGCGCAGGCGTTCCAGCGCGGCCATGTCGACCGGGGCGCCGCCCACATTGACCGCGGGCGGTACGACCTGCGGGTTCTGCTGCAGCACGCTCAGGGTCTCGAGATCAGCGAGATCAGGAAGCGAGATCAGGACACCCACAATGCCGATTCTTCCAACTTGGGTGTCCTGAGTTCTCGATGGACTTTGTGGGTGTCCCGAATTTCTCCGAGTTCTCGCCGTCCGAATTTCGCCGGCGTCGGACCGACTAAGCCAACCTGATGCAGGTGCCGCCGAATCAACGATTGCCGCTTGGACGGGATGGCAGCAGTGTCAACAGCGTGATGACCGTCGGAAAAATAAAGCCCTTCAGGTAGGAGAGAGGATGACGCCCTATGGAAAAGGCGACGGGGATATCACCAAAATGCGCCCAGTAGTGGGTTGCAACCAGTACGCCGATGCCCGCCCACATCACCCATAGAGCGCGGCGGAAACCGCACACCACCAGCGCCAGTCCGATGATGATGATGAGACGGAGCGCCGACTGGATGTATTCGTAGGACTTTGGCGTTCCGTTCGCTGTCCTGTCGTAAAGCCCCTCATGGTTACCGACGCCAAGATAGAGGTCGTAGAGGACAGTCAAGTGATAGAAGATCAGCAGGCCGGCAAGAACACCGATGATCATGCGGCGGAGCAGCAGGAAGCGGTTTGCAGCGAGCGTTGCAAAAACTGGCATAGGTATAGGAACCCGATTTTTCAGGCAGTGTGGTAACGCGGCACTGGTCGCGCAAGTACCAGTGGGCATACCGCTCGGACGCCAACCTGCTGCCGGTGCCCGTCGCACACCATCGAGATTAGTGCGAGATTAGGACACCCACAATGCCGATTCTTCCAACTGGATGTCCTGAGTTTCCCGGCGCCCATTGGTACAACTCCATGGGTGTCCCGATTTCCCCCCTGCCCCGATTTCCCCCGTCCCGATCCCCTCCCAAAAAAGCACGAAGCTCGCGCATGACGCGAGCTTCGCTGGGCCAGCCCGATTGAATGGCGGTTACAGGTCGATGCCGTTGGCAAAGATGACGTCGCCCCCGGTGATGGCAACGACGTTCGAGTATTCCGAGGTGTTGTTGGCGGTGCAGGCCGACAAGATGATGCCGTTATTGCCGAGGAAACACTTCAGCTGTCCCTGCCAGCCGGCGCCGGAAGGCGTACTGGTCAACGCTGTGACGTCAGTCGCGGTCATCACGAGACGGCGCCCGGCAGAGACGGGCGGCAAGTTGACAGTGCAACGGCCCGCAGAACACAAGCCGCTGTTGGCAGGCTTGCCGGTCGCGTCTGTAGTGACCGTCTGCTCACCCAGGAACACCATCGAGGTTGCCGCGGTGGTCGTGGCGGCATTGATCGAATAGAACTCCAGGCGAAAGAGGGCCGGGCCATGGCTGGCCAGTATCCAGCGCACGGTGGTGTTCGGCGTGGTGTTGGCGGGTCCCGCGGCACCGACACACGGTCCGCTGCTATCGGTGCCCGTGCAGATCCGCGGCGTGTTCTGATCGCGGTTGGCGTAATTGGCGGGGAATTCGCTGTGGTCTAAGTCGCTGGCATTGGCGGTGTGCTCGAGATCGATATCCACACCCGCCAGCGTTTTGGCATTGCCGTAGACGCGGTTACGCTGGAACAGATTGGCCCAGCCGCTGGTGTCGCCGCCACCATTGTAAAGCTTGATGCCATTGCGCTTGTTCGCGACGACCACGTTGCGGTCGGCGGTATTGGAACTACCCACCGATGTCGAGGCGGCAGTTTCGATATGGATGCCGTCCACGCCATTGCCCAGGGTCGTGACGTTGGCGAATTTCGGGCTGATGCCTACAAAGTTTTTCAGGACGCTGGTGCTGTTGGTACTGCTGCCACGAATGGTGAGTCCGTGGCGGGCATTCGCCGCGACGATGTTGCCGGTAATGGAGTTACCGGTGGTGGTGACGATGATGCCGTCGCCTTTGTTGCCGAAGGCGGCGGAGTTGATCGCGGTGCCGGTGGGGAATTCGGCCAATCCGATGGTGTTGTAGAGCACCTTCACGCCATTGCTCGCGCCCGTGATCATGATGCCGCCATAGTCGGCCCCCACATCCGGGAAGGCGTTGTTGTTCGCGCCCTTGTTGTCGGAAATCAGATTGGCCGGGCCGATCACGAGGGACGTGGAACTCGGGTTGAAGCTCGCCGCCGACGTATCGGGCTTCGAATCGACATAGATGCCGCTCAAGGCGTTGCCGATATGCACCGCCTGATTGGCGGCGCTCAGGCCGATCCGGTTGCCCATGATGAAGTTCGGCAGGAACACGGCACCGGCGACGGCGTTGATGCCGTTGCCATTGTTGCCGCTGATCACGTTGCCCGGACCAATCATGTTGCCGAAGGTGGTACCGACCAGATTGACGCCGTTGCCGCCATTGGCAATCGCGATGTTGCCGGTCAGGTCGGTGCCGATCATGTTGCCGTTGATGAATACCCCGGCGAGGTTCTGACTGAAAAGCTCGATGCCATCGCCGCCGTTGCCGGAGATGACGTTGCCGGTGATGTACACGGGCTGCAGCGAGGCAAGGGTCGTGGCCAGCTGGCTCTGGAAGGCGTTGATGGTGGACGCATCCACCGGCTGCACCGGAAATTGCGAGTACAGATTGGACAGGAATCCGGTGCTGGTATCAGGGTAGACCCGCGACGACGAGACCGAGATTCCATCGCCCGAGTTGGGCAGCGCGACTGCGCCGGTAACGTTCACGCCGATGTAGTTGCCACTGAACGTATAGTCGTGGCCGTTGGCGCTGATGCCATTGCCATTGCAGTTGCCGATCACCAGATTGAAGATCTTCGAACCGGTGGCGCCGTCGGCATGACCCAGCGCGGCGGTGCCGGAATCGGTGAGATCCAGGCAACTGCGACCATTGCCGTTGATCGTCACCTTGTTGCCATTGATGGTGTACGGCGCGCGCAACTGCGGCAGCCCGCCATTGATCACGGTGATCGAGGTGACGCCAACAAAGTTGATGGTGTGCGAACCGGAGCGCGTATTGCCGAACATGATCGCGGCGCGCAGTGAGCATTTCGTGGTATCGCCCTGGGTGGCGCACTTGTTGGTGGTGGCCGGATCCTGCACGACATCGTTGGACACGTTCACGTTGTAGATTTCGGCGCCGGCTTGCGCGCTCAGCCCCGCCAGCATCGCGCCCACCAGCCACAGTGCCCCCAGGCGCCGCGCGCCGGGGGAAAATCGCTTGCCGCGCACGTGCGCGGATTGCATCGAGTACATGGTCCCACCCATTAGTTGACGTAAACGGAGTTGAAGTGACCGACGTCTGCGTCGTCAGCCGGATGCTGTGCATAACGTCCAACGAAAAGAAAACCGAACACTGGGTGATGAAGATCGACTGGACCAGGACGACTGGATCAGGACACCCACGACTGGATCAGGACACCCACGATTCCGACTGGATCAGGATTGGATCA
>JBBRXD010000037.1:0-13013 GCA_038248775.1 Lysobacterales bacterium
CGCCGGGATTCCGGTGCTGGGGCTGGATTGGAACCTGTTGCCGACCCTGTTGCTGCTGACCGCGATAGCGGCCCTGTTCTCGGTGGCGGGCGACCTGTTTGAAAGCCTGCTCAAGCGGCATGCGGGCACGAAGGATTCCAGCCACCTGATTCCCGGCCACGGCGGCGTGCTCGATCGCGTCGATAGCCTGTTGGCGGCGTTGCCGATATTCGCGGTAGGCAAACATTGGCTGGGGCTCTGAACACGTCGCGTCGCGTCGCGTTACTCGGGGCAACCGGATCGATCGGGACCTCGACACTCGATGTCATTGCCCGGCATCCGGGCCGGTTCCAGGTGCACGCCCTGTCGGCGCACAGTGACGTTGAAAAACTGGTCGAACTCTGCCGGCAGTTCCGCCCCGCCTGCGCCGTCATCGCCGATGAGGCGCGCCATGTCGAATTTCGGGATGGCCTGCGCGCCGCCGGACTGGATACCGTTGCCCTGGCGGGCGCGCAGGCGCTGGTGGATGTCGCATCCGACCCCGAGTCGGATACCGTGGTCGCTGCCATCGTTGGCGCCGCCGGCATGGCCTCGACCCTTGCCGCGGCACGCCACGGCAAGCGACTGCTGCTGGCCAACAAGGAATCGGTGGTGCTGGCAGGTCAGGTCCTGGTCCAGGCGGCTCGCGACAGCGGCGCGCAAATCCTGCCCATCGACAGCGAGCACAACGCCATCTTCCAGTGCCTGCCTGCCGATGGCGGCCGCGGCGGCGTGCGCCGGTTGTTGTTGACCGCATCCGGGGGGCCTTTCCGCGGGCGCAGCCGACAGTCGCTCGAAAATGTCACGCCCGACCAGGCGTGCGCGCATCCCAAGTGGGTGATGGGCCGGAAAATTTCCGTGGACTCCGCGACCTTGATGAACAAGGGACTCGAGGTCATCGAGGCGCACCACCTGTTTGGCCTGCCGGCCGATGCGATCGAAGTGCTGGTGCATCCGCAAAGCATCGTGCATTCGCTGGTGGACTACGTGGACGGTTCTGTCCTTGCCCAGTTGGGCAATCCCGACATGCGCACCGCGCTGGCGCATGGCCTGGCCTGGCCCGAGCGTATCGATTCCGGTGTTGCCCCGCTGGACCTGCCTGCCCTGGCCCGGCTGGACTTCGAGGCACCGGATCTCGAAGCCTTCCCCTGCCTTGCCCTGGCCTATGCCGCGTTGGCGACGGGCGGCACCGCGCCTGCCATACTCAATGCCGCCAATGAAGTGGCTGTTGCCGCTTTCCTCAAGGGTCGATTGCCCTTCCTGGGAATCCCGGACTTGCTCGAAGCAACCCTCGCCGCAATCCCGGCGGAACCTGCTGTCGATCTGGATGTCCTAATGGACTGTGACCAACGCGCGCGCCGCCAAGCCAGGGGATTGCTGAAAGAAATGGAGCGGGCATGAGCGGTTTCTTCGGCGCAGTCTGGTGGTTCATCGTCACGCTCGGCGTGCTGGTGACCTTTCACGAGTTCGGCCATTACTGGGTCGCACGACGCTGCGGCGTGAAAGTCCTGAAGTTCTCAGTCGGTTTCGGGCGCCCGCTCTGGTCGCGCGTGGCCGCCGACGGCACCCGCTACCAGGTGGCGATGATTCCGCTTGGCGGCTATGTCCAGTTCCTGGACGAGCGCGAGAACGAAGTCGCTCCCGCCGATCGCGAACACAGCTTCAACCGCCAGCCGGTAATGAAGCGGATCGCAATCGTGGCCGCCGGCCCCATCGCCAACCTGGTGCTGTGCGTGGCCCTGTTCTGGGCTGCCTACATGATCGGTTGGCCGGGCGCCGCCCCAATCCTGGGCCCCACCCAGGGCATCGCTGCGGAATCGGGACTGCACGAGGGCGACCGGATCCTGAAGGTCGGCGGCCAGTTGACCCCCAGTTGGAACCACGCCATTACCCCGCTCGCCTTCGCCGCGATCGACCAGCGCGCCGTGACGCTGACCGTGGAGGACGCGAGGGGCGTCCAGTCGGACAAGGTCCTGCGCCTTGACCGCCTGCCCGCCGATTTCGACCAGACCGACCCGCTGGGCGCAGCCGGTATCGGCTTCGGCGCCCGCGCCGATGGCCGCATCGCGACGGTGATCGCCGACTCCGTCGCCTCGGGCAAGCTGCTGCCGGGCGACCTGGTGACCCGCATCAACGGCAAGCCTGTGTCCCGGTGGGCGGACATCCCGGCCATGGTCAGGGCAGCTGCCCCGGGCGAAGCCCTGAAGATCGAAGTGGATCGAAATGGGGCCCAGCTGGATTTTTCCATGGTGCCGGCCGAGACCGAAATCGAGGGCAAGACGGTTCGCATCCTGGGCATCGGAACCCGGCCGAATGTCGAGGTAATCAAGTTCGGACCGATCGAAGCGGCCGCGGCCGCGGTCGCCGAGACGCGCAAACAGGGTCGCGAAATGCTCGGATTCCTCGCCAGGCTGGTCACTGGCAAGGCTTCCTCGAAAAATCTTTCCGGCGCCATCGGCATCGCCCAGGTGGCACAGGCGGAGGCTAATCAAGGCCTTTCCAGGCTGATTGCGCTGATGGCAACCCTGTCCCTGACCCTGTGCATCATGAACCTGCTGCCCATTCCGGTCTTGGATGGGGGGCACCTGCTGTATTACCTTATCGAACTGGTCTCGGGTCGTCCGGTCGGTGAGCGAGTGCTGATCGCGGGACAATACGCCGGGTTGCTGGTACTGGCCGGGTTGCTTTCCCTGGCCTTTTATAATGACCTTGTACGAATTTTTTCCTGAGCCCTACCTACCGGCGCCACGCGCCACCAATCTGGATTGATGATGACGCGCCCCACCGCACGCCGCCGACTGTTGAGCCTCGCCCTAGCCGCCGCCCTTACCGGTCCGGTCCTCGCCCAGAATTACGAGCCGTTCACCGTCCAGGACATTCGTGTCGACGGTCTCCAGCGCATTTCGGCCGGCACGGTATTCACCTACCTGCCGGTTGAGCGCGGCGACCTGCTCGACCGCAGCAAGTCCAGCGAGGCGATCCGCGCGCTGTTCAAGACCGGCTTCTTCAGCGACATCAAGCTCGAGCGCCAGGGCGATATCCTGGTAGTGGCCGTGGTTGAGCGCCCCGCCATCAACACGATCACGCTGGAAGGCAACAAGGAACTCAAGACCGAAGAGTTGATGAAGGGACTCAAGAGCATCGGCCTTTCCGAAGGCGAGACCTACAACCCACTCAACCTCGACCGCGTTACCCAGGAACTCACCCGCCAGTACAACAACCGTGGCAAGTACGGCGTTACCGTTGCGCCGACCATCACCCCGCTCGACCGCAACCGCGTCGACGTGAAGATCGTGATCGCGGAAGGCAAGCCGGCCAAGATCCGCGACATCAATATCGTCGGCAACCTGCTCTTCCCGGATGCCGTCATTCGCCGCGGCTGGGAATCAAGCACGAGCAATTGGCTGTCCTGGTACCGCCGCGACGACCAGTACTCGCGCGAAAAGATTTCCGGCGACCTGGAAAAACTCTCCAATTTCTACCTCGATCGCGGCTACGTCGATTTCAACATCGAGTCCACCCAGATCGCGATCAGCCCGTCCAAGCAGGACATGTTCGTCACCGCGAACGTCACCGAGGGCGAGAAGTACAAGATCTCCGACGTGAAGGTGACCGGCGAAACCGTGTTGCCGCAGGCGACCGTCGAGTCGATGGTTCTGGTGAAGAAGGACCAGTTCTTCTCGCGTGCGCTGGTCGAACTGACCACCGACTCGATTTCCACCGTATTGGGAAATATCGGTTATGCCTTCGCCGAGGTGACGCCGATTCCTGAAATCGATCGCACCGCACACACTGTCGGCCTGAACTTCGTGGTCAAGCCGGGCCCGCGCGTCACCGTGCGTCGCGTGGTCTTCAAGGGCAATGCCAATACCGCCGATGAAGTGCTGCGTCGCGAAATGCGTCAATTCGAGAGCGGCTGGTATTCGCAGGCGATGATCGACCGTTCCAAGGTGCGCTTGCAGCGCACCGGATTCTTCGAAACCGTCGAGGTTGAAACGCCTGAAGTCGAGGGCCACAAGGACCAGGTGGACGTCGTCATCACCGTGAAGGAGCGCAACGCCGGCAGCTTCATCTTCGGCCTTGGTTATTCGCAGAACGCAGGCGTCGTCACCAGCATCTCGCTGTCGCAGAACAACTTCCTGGGCACCGGCAACAAGTTCTCGATCGCGCTGCAGAACAACAGCTACTCCAAGAGCATCAGCTTCTCCTACATTGACCCGTACTTCACCGATGCCGGCGTGACGGTCGGATACAACCTCAGCTACAGCGACTACAATCGTTCCACGACAACCACCGCGCGCTACGGCTCGGGCAATGCCGCCGGCGAAGTCACGTTTGGCATCCCACTGTCGGAGAACACCAGCGTCTCGGCCGCGTTCGGCATCTTCCGCAACGAGGTCACCACCTACGACGGATCCACCCCGCCGGAAGTCATCAACTACCTGGTGAGCACGCTCGGCGACCGTTTCCGCGAGGGCGGCCTCACCTTCCCCAGCGGCGATAACGATTCCAATCCGGCCACGCCGTCCACCGATGACGATGGCATCCCGGGTCTGGACCCGCTGATCGTCATTCCCGGTTTCAACCGCTCCTGGGTCATCAATGCCTGGACGGCCCGATTCGGCTGGGCAAACGATACCCGCAACGATTACCTGCTGCCCTCGCGTGGCATGCTCAACCGCGTCACGGCCGAAGTGGCATTGCCCGGCAGCGACCTCGAGTACTACCGGCTCAGCTACGACTTCGAATACTACCGTGCGCTCACCAACTGGCTGATCGGCAAGGCGTCGTTGAGCCTGGGCTACGGCGATGCGTACGGCGATACCTCGAAGGCCACTTGCTTCGCCCAGTTCGACCCGCTGCGCGCCTTCGAGCCGATCCAGAGCAGCGCATTCAGCTGCGGCCTGCCGTTCTTCAAGAACTTCTATGCCGGCGGTCCTGGCTCAGTGCGCGGTTTCGCACAGAACACGCTGGGCCCGAACACGTCCTTCGGTGGTTTCGCGCGCGTGCAGCCTTTGGGTGGCCCGATCAAGACGACCGGCTCGTTCGAGTTCTACTTCCCGAAACTGCTTGGCGGTGCCGGCACGCGCATTTCGGCGTTCGTCGACTACGGCAACGTGTTTGCCCGTACCAGCGATTTCTCGCTTAGCAGCTTCCGTGTCACCACCGGCCTGGCGCTGCAGTGGCAGTCGCCGGTTGGTCCGATCTCGATCAGCTACGCGTTGCCGCTACGCAAGGAAGACGGCGACGAGATCGAGCGCCTGCAGTTCACTTTCGGCAACCAGTAAGCGCTCGCTGTCGGGTATGACCGACCGGGGCGTCACGCTGGCAAGCTTGGCAGGTCGTTTCGGCCTGGAACTGCGCGGTGACGGCTCACTAGTTGCCACCGGCGTCGGTACGCTTGAGCGTGCCGGCCCCGGACAGGTCAGCTTTCTTTCCAACTCCACCTATCGGCGCCATCTCGCTGGCACGCGCGCTGGCGCGGTCGTGCTGCGCACGGACGATGCCGATGCCTGCCCGGTTCCCTGCCTGGTGGCCACGGATCCGTACGTTGCCTTCGCCCGGATCGCCAGCCTGTTCGAATCGCCGGCGCTCATGGTGCCGGGCATCCATCCAAGCGCCGTGGTCGATCCCAGCGCCCGGATTTCGGCATCGGCCAGCATTGGCCCCCTCGCCTGCATCGGGCCGCGCACGGTGATTGGCGATGGCGTGGTGGTTGGCCCCGGCTGCGTTATTGGCCCGGATTGCGAAGTGGGAGACAACAGCGAGCTGCTGGCTCGCGTAACCCTGGTAACGCGGGTCAGGCTCGGTGAACGCGTGCGTGTCCACCCCGGCGCCGTGCTGGGCGCCGAGGGCTTCGGGCTTGCCATGGACGCAGGCCGCTGGATCAAGGTTCCGCAGCTGGGCGGCGTGGCGATTGGCGATGACTGCGAAATCGGCGCCAATACCACCATTGATCGCGGCGCGATCGAAGACACCGTGCTCGAAGAAGACGTGCGCCTCGACAACCAGATCCAGGTCGGACACAACGTGCGCATCGGCGCGCACACTGCCATGGCTGGCTGCGTGGCCATCGCCGGTTCCGCAAGGATCGGCCGGAACTGCCTGATCGGCGGCGGTGTTGGCATCGTCGGCCATATCGAAATTTGCGACCGGGTCCTGGTCACCGCACGAAGCCTGGTTACCCATTCCATCACCCTGCCGGGCGAATATTCGTCGGGTACGCCGTTGCAGCCGAGCCGCGAATGGCGGCGCAATGCAGCCCGTTTCAAGCAACTTGACGAGCTGGCGCGTAAAATTGCGGCCTTGCCCAAGGCCAAGGACTAACATGACCGTTGCCACCGTAGCGCTGCCCGTGGACGTGAACCGCATCCAGGCGCTGCTTCCGCACCGCTATCCGTTCCTGCTGGTGGACCGGGTGCTTGAGCTCGAGCCGAACAAGCGCATCCTGGCGTCGAAGTGCGTCAGCATCAACGAGCCCTTCTTCCAGGGCCACTTCCCGGGCCATCCGGTGATGCCCGGCGTGCTGGTGCTCGAGGCGCTGGCCCAGGCCGGCGGATTGCTGACCCAGCTCTCCGCCGAAGCGCAGGCACCGGCCAAGCAGGAAAAACTTTTCTACCTGGTGAAGATCGACAACGCGCGCTTCTCCAGCATGGTCGTGCCAGGCGATGTGCTGCTGTTGGAGGTCAAGCTCAAGCGCCTGATCCGCAACATGGCCATGTACGAATGCAATGCGTCGGTGGACGGCAAACAGGTCGCCAGCGCCGACATCCTGTGCGCCGAGGGCAGGAACTGAGCATGATCCACCCGACCGCGCAGATAGATCCAGGCGCCCGATTGGGCGCGCGAGTCAGCATCGGCGCATTCACCATCATCGGGCCGGACGTGGACATCGGCGAGGGCACCAGCATCGGTCCCCATTGCGTGATCACCGGTCCCACCCGCATCGGCAACGACAACCATATCTACTCGCACGCCGCGTTGGGCAGCGACCCGCAGGACAAGAAGTTCGCCGACGAGCGAGCCGAGCTGGTCATCGGCGACCGCAACACGATTCGCGAATTCACCACCTTCAGCCGTGGCACGGCCGATGGTGGCGGCGTCACCCGCATCGGCGATGACAACTGGATCATGGCCTACGTACACATCGCGCACGACTGCCAGGTTGGCTCGCACACCATCTTCGCCAACAATGCGACGCTGGCCGGGCATGCGGTTATCGGCGACTGGGTGATCCTGGGCGGATTCGTGGGCGTGCACCAGTTCTGTCGTATCGGCGACCATGCCTTCATCGGCATGGGCAGCCTGGTCAACGCCGACGTGGCTCCCTTCGTGCTGGTGGCCGACAAGTACGCCGGGCCGCGCGGCATCAACAGCGAGGGCCTCAAGCGCCGCGGCTTCGATGCCGATCGCATCGCCGCCATCAAGCGCGCCTATCGCGCCCTGTTCGTGTCCGGGAAGCCGATGGCCGAAGTTCGCGAGGAGCTGGCGCGCGCTGCACAAGACTCCGCCGACGTGCGCCTGATGCTCGAATTCATCGAGCGCAGCGAACGCGGCTTGTTGCGCTAGGGCATGCGCATCGCACTGGTGGCGGGCGAGGCCTCGGGCGACCTGCTCGGTGCCGGGCTGGTGACCGCCCTACGAAAAAAATTCCCGGATGCGCAATTCGCTGGCGTCTGCGGTCCGAACATGGGCGCGGCGGGCGTGGCTGCCTGGTACGACAGCAGGCAATTGTCGGTGATGGGACTGGCTGAAGTGCTACGCCACCTGCCGCGGCTGCTGCGATTGCGGCGCGAGCTTCGCGACCGCCTGCTGGATTGGAAGCCCGACGTCTTCATCGGTATCGATGCCCCGGACTTCAACCTGGGCCTGGAGCGCTCGCTGAAGCAGGCCGGTATTCGCACCGTGCACTACGTGAGCCCTTCTGTGTGGGCCTGGCGCGAGGGCCGCGCCGCCAAGCTGGGGCGCAGCGCCGACCTTGTGCTTTGCCTGTTCCCGATGGAGCCAGCGATCTACCAGCGCCACGGCATTCCGGCGAAATTCGTCGGCCACCCTTTGGCCGATGCGTTTGCCGACCATCCGGATATGGCCGCTGCGCGCCGCGCGCTGGGCATGACTGCCGATGCACCGATCCTGGCAATGTTGCCCGGCAGTCGCCTGGGCGAGATCCGGCGCCTGTTACCCACGTTCATCGCCGCGGCCAATCTGCTCGCGGCGCGCATGCCCGGCCTGCAAGTGCTGTTGCCCGCGGCCAATGATCAATGCCGCCGGCTGATCGATGCCCTTCTGGAAACCAATCCACTGGCAAACCTGCGCGTAATCGACGGCCGTGCACACCAAGTGATGGTCGCGGCCAACGTGGTGCTGCTGGCGTCGGGTACCGCCGCACTGGAAACGATGCTGGCCAAGCGGCCGATGGTGGTCGCGTACCGTATCTCGGCGTTGACCTACCACCTGGTCATGTCGCTGGGGATGATGAAGGTCAATCGCTACAGCCTGCCAAACGTCCTGGCGAACGAACCCATCGTGACCGAGTTGATGCAGCACGACTGCACCCCGGAAAAACTGTTCGACGCACTGCTGCCCCTGTTCGGGGACAGCGAGGAGGTCGCGTCGCTGGCGCCACGCTACTTGGCCATCCACCATCGATTGCGCGGCGGCGGATCCGATAGTGCCGCAGCCGCGGTGGCCGACCTGCTAGCTTCGTGATGACTGCGCGGGTACAGCGGCTGGCAGGCGTGGATGAAGCCGGACGAGGGCCTCTTGCCGGGCCGGTGGTCTGCGCCTGCGTGATCCTGCATCCGCGCCGCTCCATCGAAGGCCTTGGCGATTCGAAGGCACTGACTGGGCGCGCGCGCGAGCGCCTGTTCCCGATCATCCTGGAGCACTGCCTGGCCTGGCAGGTGGTGTTCGTGCAGCGCGACGAGATCGACGAGTTGAACATCCTGTGGGCGACGATGGCTGGCATGCGGCGCGCGCTCGCCGCGCTCGACCCGGCGCCCACGCACGCCATCATCGATGGTGACCGCGTGCCACCCGACCTGTGCTGTCCTGCCACCTGCCTGGTGAAAGGCGATTCCCTGGAGCCGGCGATAATGGCGGCTTCCATACTGGCCAAGGTCAGTCGTGATCGGCACATGCTTGAATTGGACCAGCAATATCCAGGCTACGGTTTCGATCGCCACAAGGGCTATCCGACCGCCGAGCACCTGCGGGCACTCGATCGCCTGGGGCCCTGTCCGGAGCATCGCCAGAGCTTCGCGCCGGTGCGCGCATCGCAGCTTTCCCTGTTCGGGCCGACTATGCGATAGCCGGCTGGCATGGTGCCTGGATAGTCCGAAGGTCATGACTACCAACGGCCCGCGAAGAAAAACTTGCAACCTTTCACAATGCTCGCGCGTCCATCGTAATGCGCGGGCATCGAGCCCGTCCTGAGAGGAAAACATGAACTTCGTAAATTCCCATTCCGGGCCGCTGCCGCCGCAAGCCGCCGAGGCGACGATCAATCTTCGCCTGGCACGCGCCGAATCGCTGCGCCGCATGCTCGATGATCCGGATTGGTCGCTGCCGGCGGAAACCTGCGAACGCGGCCGCGCGCTGCTCGCCTACCTGTGCGTGTTCGACGACCTCATCCCGGACGACCTTCCGCTGATCGGCCATCTCGACGACGCCTTGTTGATCGAACTGAGCTGGTCGGAATTTGCCGGGGAAGTGCAGGACCATCTTGACTATTGCCGCTTCTGCAGCGAGTTCCGCGTGCGGGGCACGGCCGACGAGCGCCGCAGTGAATGGGAGCGCGAATGCATCGCGCAAGCCAGCACCATGCTGCATCGACAGAGCGTGCGTGAACGTGGTTATGCGCGCACCCAGCCCTACAGCCGACCCTTCCGCGTCTGCTGAACCCCGCGTCTAGGCGATCGGCCGGCCAGGATTCAGGGCCTGGCCGGCCGGTCTTCCCCAGGTCCGGGATGTCAAGCCTTGTCGCCCCGGCGCCCCCGGCCTAAGCTGGGTACTTGCCTCCGAAAACCCTGGCATGTCCCCGACGTTCGTCCACCTGCACCTGCACAGCGAGTACTCGCTGACCGATTCCACGCTGCGCATTGCGCCGCTGGTGCAGCGCTGCGCCGAACTTGGCCTGCCCGCCATCGCCATCACCGATACCAGCAACCTGTTCGCGCTGGTGAAGTTCTACAAGGCGGCCGAAATCGCGGGGCTCAAACCCATCTGCGGGGCGGACCTGTTCATCGCGCAGGACAACCAGGCTGCAGCCCGAGTGACCGTGCTTTGCCAAGACCGGCATGGCTTCCTCAGCCTGTCCCGGTTGATCTCGCGCGCGTTCCTCGAGGGCCACCGGGGCGACTACGTTGCCGTGCAGCCCGAGTGGTTGCTCGCCGACAACGACGGACTGATAGTCATAGCGGGCCGGGAAAGCCCGGTCGGTCAGGCGCAGGCCGCCGGGCGCCGCGAGCAGGCCAGCGCATGGTTGCAACAGTGGCAGTGCGTGCTGCCCGATCGGCTTTACCTGGAGCTGACGCGTACTCAGCGCGCAGACGAAGACGCATTCAATGCCGCTGCCCTGGACCTTGCCCGCGAGTTTGGCTTGCCGGTGATCGCCAGCAACGATGTGCGCTTCCTCGACCGTGCCGATTTCGATGCGCATGAAGCGCGGGTCTGCATCGCCACCGGCCGGGTGCTGGACGATCCCAAGCGCCCGCGCGAACATTCGCCAGAGCAATACCTGAAGTCGCCGGCGGAGATGGCGGAATTGTTCGCCGATGTCCCCGAAGCGCTGGCCAATACGGTCGAACTGGCCAAGCGCTGCAATTTCGAACTGTCGCTGGGCATCTACTACTTGCCGGATTTTCCGGTGCCCGAGGGTTACACGCTGGAATCGTGGATGCAGGCCAGCGCGCAACGGGGCCTGGAGACCCGTTTGGCGAGGCACGCGCTGGCGGCCGGCTTCACTGGTGCCGACTACGACGCGCGGCTGGCGACGGAACTGAAGGTCATCGGCTCGATGGGCTTCCCGGGCTACTTCCTGATCGTTGCCGACTTCATCAACTGGGCGAAGCAAAACGACATCCCGGTGGGGCCGGGTCGTGGTTCGGGCGCGGGTTCGCTGGTGGCGTGGGCGCTGGGCATCACCGACCTGGACCCGATGCGTTACGACCTGCTGTTCGAACGCTTCCTCAACCCCGAACGCGTGTCGATGCCCGACTTTGACATCGACTTCTGCATGGACCGTCGCGACGAGGTCATCGACTACGTGGCACGCAAGTACGGGCGCGACAAGGTCAGCCAGATAATCACCTACGGCACGATGGCGGCCAAGGCCGTGGTGCGCGACTCGGGCCGCGTGCTCGGTTATCCGTATGGCTTCGTGGATTCCATCGCCAAGCTGATCCCGTTGACGCTGGGCGTCAGCCTGGATGATGCGCTGGGCGAATCGGAGGCAGCGAAGAAGGACAGCAACCTCGCCTCTGCCGAGCTGATCGCCCGCTACCGCAGCGAAGACGACGTGCGCGACCTGCTCGACCTGGCCCGCAAGCTCGAGGACCTGACCCGCAACGCCGGCAAGCACGCCGGCGGCGTGGTGATCGCGCCGACGCCGCTGACCAACTTCTCGCCGCTGTTCGCCGAGCACGTCGGGAAAGGAGAGTCGGCGAAGAGCATCGTCACCAAGTTCGACAAGGACGATATCGAGGCGATTGGCCTGGTCAAGTTCGACTTCCTCGGCCTGCGCACGCTGACCATCATCGACTGGGCGGTGAAGGCAATCAACGCAAGGCACATCGCCGCGGGCGAACCAGAACTTGAAATCCTCGCCCTGCCACTCGACGACAAGCCGACTTACAAGTTGCTCTCGCGCGGATGGACCACGGCGGTGTTCCAGTTCGAATCACGCGGCATGAAGGATTACATTCGCAAGCTCGAACCCGATTGTTTCGAAGACCTGATCGCGCTGGCCGCGCTGTTCCGCCCCGGCCCGCTGGGCGCCGGCATGGTGGATGACTTCATCAATCGTCGGCATGGCCGCGCCGAGGTGAGCTATCCGCATCCGCTGGTGGAACCGATCCTCAAGCCGACCTACGGCGTCATCGTCTACCAGGAACAGGTGATGCAGATCGCGCAGGTGCTTGCCGGCTATTCGCTGGGCGGCGCCGACCTGCTGCGCCGCGCGATGGGCAAGAAGAAGCCCGAGGAAATGGCCAAGGAGCGCTTCAAGTTCGAGGATGGTGCGGAAAGCAATGGCATCCCCGCGCGCGTGGCATCACCCATCTTCGACCTGATGGAAAAGTTCGCCGACTACGGCTTCAACAAGTCGCACTCGGCAGCCTATGCGTTGATCGCCTACCAGACGGCATGGCTGAAGACCCATCACCCGGCGGACTTCATGGCCGCGACGCTGTCATCGGACATGGACAACACCGACAAGGTGGTCAACTTCCTGGATGATGCGCGCGCGCTGGGCCTGAAAGTGCAGGCACCGGACGTCAACGCATCCGACTACATGTTCAAGGCGCTGGATGCGCGCAGCATCCGCTACGGCCTGGGTGCAGTGAAGGGCGTGGGTCGCGGCGCCTGCGAGGCAATCGCCGAAGCACGCCAGCGCGATGGCGTGTTTCGCGACTTCCTCGACTTCTGCAAGCGCGTCGATTCGAGCAAGCTCAATCGTCGTGTACTGGAAGCGCTGGTGCATGCCGGCGCACTCGACAGCCTGGGCGCGAATCGCGCTTCGCTGATGCTGCAATTACCCGAAGTGATGAAGGCCACCGAGCAACTCGCGCGCGAACGCGAAGCCGGCCAGGGCTCGCTGTTCGGCGGCGGTGGTGACTTGCCGGAAATCCACATCGAACTTCCCGTGGCGCCGGACTGGACGCTGGACAGGAAGCTGGTGGGCGAACGCGAGACGCTCGGCCATTTCCTCAGCGGCCACCCGCTGGATCCCTGGAGGGACGAACTGGCAAACCTGGTCGGCAACACGCTGGGCGATC
>JBBRXD010000038.1:0-13012 GCA_038248775.1 Lysobacterales bacterium
ATCCGACTCGCTTGAACATGTTCACTACAGCGCGCCGCCAATCGGCGCTTGTGACAATACAATGTGATTGAACCCGTGAATTTCAAGTAGCCAAACGCCATGACCGCGGCGCCAGACCAGCCCATGCCCTACCGCGGCCGCTTTGCGCCGTCGCCCACCGGCGCCCTCCACCTGGGCTCGCTGACCGCCGCCCTGGGCAGTTGGCTGATGGCGCGCCACCTGGGTGGTGCCTGGCTGGTCCGGATAGAGGACCTGGACCCGCCGCGCGAACTGGCAGGCATGGCCGGCCAGCACCTTCGCGACCTCGCCAGCTTTGGCCTGGTTCCGGACGAGCCCGTGGTTTACCAAAGTGAACGGTCCAGCTTCTATGCCGAGGCCCTGGACAAGCTGCGCGAGGAAGGCTGTGCCTTCGAGTGCCGCTGCAGCCGAAGCGACTTGGCGGCTTCGGGCGGTATCCACACGCGCTGCGTGGAGAATCCATCCGGAAAGCATTCAGCTTGGCGGGTGCGCCTGCCGCGGCAATTCGTCTCGTTCGACGACGCCATTCGCGGTCGCGCCGAGCAAGACCTGGGCCGCGAGGCAGGCGATGTGGTCTTGTTGCGCGCGGATGGCTATTGGGCTTACCAGTTGGCGGTAGTCGTAGACGATGCGCTGCAAGGCATTACCCAGGTCGTGCGTGGTGCCGACCTGCTTGATTCGACGCCACGACAAATTGCCTTGCAGCACCTGCTGGGCTATCCCAGTCCAAGCTACGCGCACCTGCCCGTGGTGCGCGAAGCCAATGGCGCAAAGCTGGGCAAATCGCTGGCCTCGCTTCCACTTGATCCGGCCAATCCCTTGCCAGCCCTGTGCGCTGTTTTCGGCCTGCTGGGACAGGACGTGGCGGCGCTGCATGGAGCCATGCACGCCCTTGACGCGCTGTCTCGCGCGGTAACCGTTTTCAACCCGGCGCTCATTCCCGCACAGGACCATTTGCTGATGCATTCCTGATCGGTTGACAGCGCTGTTCCGTAGCGCCCTTCACACCCGCATGTCCCCAATTGGTTGCAAGCTGTCCCCAGACCAGCGATGCTCAGGAAATTAGCGGTTCAGATTCCTTGAGGTATTTGCGTCCTGTTCCGGGGTAGCCATGTCTAAAGTCCGCATCGTAAAGAAGTACCCGAATCGTCGTCTTTACGACACGGAGATATCGAGCTACGTCACGCTGGAAGACGTTCGGCAGCTCATCATCGAAGGCGAGTCCTTCGAGGTTCGCGACGCCCGTAGCGGCAAGGACCTGACGCGTGCCGTCCTGCTGCAAATCCTCGCCGAACACGAGGACATTGGACAGCCCATATTCTCAACCCAACTGCTGACCACCGTCATCCGCTTCTATGGCGATTCCCTGCAGGGAATCATCGGCAGCTACCTGGAACGATCCATCCAGGTCTTCAGCGAACAACAGCAGCAACTGCGCGGCCACATCGGTACCGTGGTGCAGAGCCCCTGGGCGCTGCTGAGCCAGTTGGCCGAGCGCAACATGGAAGTATGGAAAGGCCTGCAACAAGGCATCAAGACCGGCCTGTCGTCGGTCGCTGAAAAACCCGACGAGCCGACCAAGACCAAGCCCCGGCTGCGCAAGCGCGCCGCCCGCCAATGACGCACCGACTGGCGTTGGTCACCGGCGGTATTGGAGGCATCGGCACGGCTACCTGTCAGCGGCTGGCCCGTGATGGCTTCAAGGTCATCGCCACCGATTTGCCAGCCAGCGAAGACCGCCTGCGCACGTTCATGGATGAGATGAACTGGCTGGACGTCGGCTTCGAGCCGGCCGATGTCAGCCGCATGGATTCCTGCGCCGACCTGGTTGAACGGGTCCAGTCCAAACACGGCACCATTTCAGTGCTGGTCAACGGCGCGGGCATCACCCGCGATGTCAGCCTGCGCAAGATGAGCCTGGAACAATGGCAGCAGGTGATGCAGGTGAACCTCGACAGCGTGTTCAACCTCAGCCGCCTGGTCATCGATGGAATGTGCGCTCAAGGCCACGGCCGCATCGTCAACCTCAGCTCCATCATCGGCCAGACCGGCGCCTTCGGTCAGAGCAACTACGCGGCTGCCAAGGCAGGCATGCACGGATTCACCATGGCGCTGGCGCGCGAAGTGGCAGCCAAGGGCGTCACTGTCAACAGCATCAGCCCAGGCTACATAGACACCGCGATGACGGCTGCCATCCCGGCCGATTTGCGCACGCAGATGATCTCGGCGATTCCAGTAGGAAGGATCGGATTGCCCGAGGACGTGGCCAATGCGATTTCATTCCTGTGCTCGGAGCAATGCGGCTACCTGACTGGTATCAACCTGCCGGTCAATGGCGGCCTGTTCATGAGCTTCTGATTCGCCGCACCCCTACTTGGCGGACGCTGGCTTACCGGCGCAATACTTGGCGAAATACTGCTCGGCCCGCGGCATCAGCGATTGCAGGTGCGCGATCCGGTTGGCCGGATCGGGGTGTGTGGATGCAAACTCCGGCGGGCGCGCGCCGCCGCCGATTTCCGACATCCGGTTCCACAAGGGAACCGCTTCGTGCGGGTCGTAACAGGCCGCCGCCGCCAACATCAGGCCCACTTCGTCCGCCTGCGTTTCGTGGTCCCGGCCGTAGGGCAGAACAACGCCGTACTGCAGGCCCGCGCCGAGCGCAGCCATCAGCATCTGCTGCTGCTGCATATCCATGTCGCCTACCGCGACGCCCGCAGCCATCTGCCCGATCTGCACCAGCTTCTGCTGCGCCATGCGCTGCGAGCCATGGCGCAGGAGGGCGTGGGCAATCTCGTGGCCCATCACTATGGCCATGGCATTTTCATTCTGGGTGACCGGGATCAGGCCGGTGTAAACGACCATCTTTCCACCAGGCAGGCAGAACGCATTTGCCTGCTCCGATTGCAGCACCGCCACGCTCCAATCGAAGGTCTTGGCAAGGTTCGGCGAGGGCTGGGAATTTTCCGCAGCCATTTGCGCTTCGACTTCGCTGGCGCGCGCTACCAGGCGCCGGGCGATGCCTTCGATCTGTTTTGCCGTCGGGTCGGAGGCGTCGAGCGGCTTCTCCTGGCTGAGTACCTCTTCGAAAGCCTGCAGGCCCAGTTGCGCTTCCTCGTCCACGCTTGCGCCATAGCGCGCCTTTTCGCCGGTATAGGGATCGGTCTTCGCGCCGCCGAACCAGCTGAAAGCAGCGTACACAGCGAACAACAGCAACGCCCACCAGCTAATCCCTCCGCTGCGCCTGGGTCGACCGTCGGTGCCACTACCCAGCATTGCCATGCAAGCCACTCCTTCCGTGGATTAAAGTTCGCGAACCACCCTGAAACCCAGCCTCGCGGTAGTGGTATCGACCGCCATGGGCAGTCTATTGGCGGATCGGGCCTGATCCAGCGAACTTCCCCACGATGCGCCGCGTGCGACGCGTCGTGGACAGCCGGGATTCACCCACGCGCTGCCATCCCTCGGCGCACGCTGGTAACTGTCGTGCCAGCAATCAAGCGTCCACTCTGAAACGTTTCCGGTCATATCGAAGGTACCGAAGCCTTCGGGCTTGAAATTGCGCACGGGCGCTGGACCCCAGAACGCATCGCGATAGCCGCGAATCGCGTTGCCCCACCTGCGTCCCGTTCGCGACAAGTCGCCGTCACCGGTCAGGTTGCCGACGATGTTTCCCGGCTGCCCCGAGCCCCAGGGATAGATGGTTTTCGTGCCGGCCCGCAGCACGTACTCGAATTCCGCTTCACTGGGCAAGCGATAGACCTGGCCTGTCTGCGTCGACAACCACTGGGTATAGGCAACGGCATCCGACCAGGCGACATGGACCACAGGCAAGGATGCCGATGCAATGCGTCCGACATGGTCACGACGCCAGTCGACGCCGGCGTGTTCGCTGAAGACGCCGCCCTTCTCGTCGTAAACAGTGGAGTGGCCTTCGCGCGTCGCCACCGTGCGGTAGCCGGTGGCCTGGACAAATTTCCTGAATTCGCCGACCGTCAATTCGTTTTGGGCTATTGCGAAGCCGCGGCGGAATTCAACCGGGTGCGCCGGTTGTTCGCTGTCCCTGCGCTGCGCATCCGTTTCAGCCGAGCCCATGATGCTCTTGCCATAGGGGATGACCACCATCTCCGGCCCGGAACCACGCACTTTCAGTTTTTCGGAAAAAACCTGCGCCGGCTTGAACGGACCGTAATGTCGCGCCAAGTGGATTCGCTCGCGCAGCGCGTCCACGCCGAAGGGCTGCGCAGCAACCAGCCCTGATTGCTTGAGCAAGGCATCGGCGCGATCAAGCCGCAGCCGATCCACCGCTTCGTTGCCGCGCGCCAGCAGGCTTTCAGTACGCCATGTGCGCCGTTCGATGATGCGCAGGCCCATCACCCGTGCCCCGGCGCTACCCGGCAAAAAGCGAGCTGACTCCTGCAGCCAGGCAGTAGCCTGGTGGAAATCATCCGACACGGCAGCCTTCCATGCCCTGTCGAGCAGCCTCGCATTCAATCGGCTTCGCTCGTCCGCCGCAGGTTCGTAATCGGGATAGGCCTGCATCGCGCGGGTGAAAAAATCGAGCGCGCTTTCACCCGCCGGTTGCGTCAGGTGGCCGGCAGCGGCGGCGGCTCGCGCCTTGGCGACCCAATCGGCGGCCTGCAGGGCGCTGGCGAGATGCCGGCGATAACCAGCGAGGTCGGGATGCTTGGGCAACAGCTCTTCGGCAATTTTCACCACGCGGCGAGCATCGGCGAACCTGCCGACGCGCGTGGCGAGACGACCGCGCTCCAACAGTGCATCCAGGCTCGATTTCACGCCGGCAAGTGCCCGCGCGTTCCCCGGCTCGATGGCGAGGATCGCGAGGTAGAGTTCCAGGGCGCCCGGGCCGGGGCTCCGGTCCTGGTCGAGTTGGCCGCGGGCGAGGGCCTCGTCGGCCTGGCGCAGGGTATCGGGAATTTGAGCTGCGCTTATCGCCGGCACTTGCGACTTCCACGCAGTGTCCTCCAACTTCTCGGGCGGCGAAGTTGGCGCGGGCGGCGGGCCAGCCGTCGGTACTTCAGCCGATGGCGCTGTCGTGACGGGGGCAACGGGCGCAGCGGGTCGGTCGCAGCCTGCGAGCAAGCCACACACACCGATGCTGATCAAGAGATAACGCAGGCGAGCCATGGACCGGGACCTTGGGCCCGCAACGGGCGCGGGCGAATCGAACTTAGGCTAACCTGCCCTCTTTTGGCAATCAAACCCACGTGACCCACTGGATCGAAACAGCTGACACCCTCGGCGCGCGCCTGGACGCCTGGAAAGGCCAGGCCCTGGTCGCAATGGATACCGAATTCATCCGCGAACGCACCTATTACCCGCAGCTGGCGCTGGTGCAACTTGCGGTGCCCGGCCAAGTGCTGCTGGTGGACCCGCTGGCACCCGGCGTGGCTGCGGTGCTGGCTGGTTTCCTTGAGGACAGCTCGATCACCAAGTTGATGCACAGTGCCAGCGAAGACCTGCAGGCCCTGCTGCGCGGCTGCGGCGCGGTTCCGTCACCGGTATTCGACACCCAGGTGGCCGCGGCACTCGCGGGCATGGGCTCGGGCTTGAGTTACCTGAAGCTGGTCGAACAGGTGACCGGCGTGACCCTGGAAAAAGGCGAGACGCGCTCCGACTGGCTGCGCCGCCCACTCAGCGACTCCCAGCTTAAATACGCGGCAGATGATGTGTTGCACCTGCATGCCGTGCATGACGCAGTCGAACCGAAATTGCGTGCGCTGGGACGACTGGACTGGCTGCATGCCGACAGCGAGCGCGCCGTTCGCAATGCGCGCCTGGACCGGGACGATCCCAATCCACACCTGGCCGTGCGCAGCGCGCAGTCACTCGATGGCCCAGGGCAGGCCCGGCTGCGGCGACTGCTGACTTGGCGCGATGCCGAGGCGCGGCGCTCCGACCGACCCAAGAGCTGGGTGCTGGACAACGAACTGGCGGTACAACTGAGCCGCCGAGCGTTCGATGATTTCCACCGCTTCAGTGCCGTGATGGACGCGAATGCGAAAGCGCCACGCAAGGCGCGACGCGAGCTTTGGGACCTGGTTTCCGCGCCGCTGGCCGAAGACGAGCTCGGGATCGAGCTCAACCGTAGCGGTGAGGGCCTCGACAAGGAACGCCTGAAACGCCTACAGGAAGCCGTGGCGGCGCTCGCCGCCCGCCTGGAGATGCCCGAAGGCCTGTTGTGCTCGCGCAAGCATCTTGAAGCGCTGATGGAAGGCCGGGGCTGGCCCGATGCGCTGGATGGCTGGCGCCGCAGCCTGCTGGAACCGGTCTTGATGCCCCAGCTCGCCTGAGCCGGGCGGGTTGACAGCTCGAAGCACATCGGTTCCACTCAAGCCATGAGCCGCGCCGCCGTCACCACTACGACTACGATTTGCACCCTTACGGGGCGGTCGGTCGTGCGCGAGTAAGTTCTCGTAAACCATGGCCCCGCACCTCGAAGAGGATGCGGTGGCACGCATCCTGACGAGACGGGGCCTCTCCTGGAGGCCTGGATGCAAACGCCACACCCAATACAAACGACCCCAGCCCAACCTGTACCGGCCGATTCCGCCGGAACCTGGGTCGCGCACAAATTCGGCGGCACGTCGATGGCCGATGCAGCCTGCATCGCGCGAGTCGCTGACCTGTTGCTGACGCGGCCCGAGAGCAGCCAGTCCATCGTGGTCTCGGCGATGCGCGGAGTGACCGATGCGCTGACCGACCTGGCTCACGCAGCTTCACAACGGTCCAGCACCTGGGAGGCCGAGCTGGAGTCGCTACGCCAGCGGCACCTCACGGCAGCCGCCGCGCTGGTGCCTTCGGATCGGGACACCTCCGACTGGCTGGGTGCCCAATTCGACGAACTGTCGGGATTGCTGCATGCACTCGCCGTGCTCGGCATCTCGGGCCGCGAGACCGTCGAACGAATCCAGGGATTGGGTGAACTGTATTCGGCCAAGCTGCTTCACGCCGCCCTTCATGCCCGCGGCAGCGATGCCGGCTTCCTCGATGCGCGGCAGGTGCTGGTGGTGGACCCGGGTGAATTGGGCGTAGCCGTTGACTGGCCTGAAAGCAGCAGCCGCCTGCGTGCCTGGCGCGTCGCGAATCCACAGTCGCGAATCGTCATCACCGGCTTCATTGCCAGCGACAGGAACGGGCGGGCGACCACGCTGGGGCGCAACGGCAGCGATTTTTCCGGCGCGATTTTCGCGAATCTGTTCGATGCCAGCCAGTTGCAGATCTGGACCGACGTGGACGGCATCCTGTCGGACGACCCGCGGCTGGTGCCCGAAGCCGTGTCGCTGCCCTCGCTGTCCTACCGCGAAGCCTTCGAGCTTGCCTATTTCGGCGCGAAGGTCATCCATCCGCAAACACTCGTGCCTGCGCTCGATCGGCAGATCCCGGTACTGATCCGCAACACCTTCAATCCCGGATTCCCGGGCACACGTATCGGTCCCTCGGCAGATGCTTCCGGCCCGGTAAAGGCCCTGACGTTATACCCGGACCTGGCATTGGTGAACGTGGAAGGCGCCGCCATGATCGGCGTGCCGGGCACCGCGCAACGCGTGTTCGAAGCCCTGCGACGCGCCGACGTGTCGGTGGTGATGATTTCGCAGGGCTCGTCGGAACAATCGATCTGCAGCGTGGTGCGGGCCGAACAAGCCGCACTCGCCGAACAGGCCCTTACTCGCGCCTTTGAAAGTGAACTGAGGCGCGGACAGATCCAGTCGATCGAGGTCACGCGCGACATCAGCGTGCTCGCGGCGGTCGGCGACGGCATGGCGGGCACGCCCGGCGTTGCGGCGCGGCTGTTTGATGCGCTGGCGCGGGCACGGGTAAACGTTCGCGCCATCGCGCAGGGCTCGTCCGAGCGCAATATCTCAGTCGCGATCTCCAGCCGCGATGCGCATCGCGCCCTGCGTGCGGCCCATGCGAATTTTTGGTTGTCGCCGCAGACGATTTCGGTAGGCGTGATCGGTTCGGGGAAAGTGGCGGCGGCGCTGTTGAGCCAGTTGCGCGAGGCCCAGCCCCGGCTTCGCGACAGCGCCGGCCTTGACCTGCGCGTTCGCGCGCTCGCCAACAGCCGACGCATGTGGCTCGATGAACGCGGCCTGGGCGAAGGCGACTGGCAGGCAGCTCTCGATGCGGCGAAAACGCCCAGCGATCTGCAGGTCTTCGCGGCGCACGTGCACACCGAACATCTGCCGCACGCAGTCATCATCGACTGCAGCGCCAGCGATGCGGTGGCTGCCTGTTATCCCGACTGGCTGGCGCAAGGCATCCATGTGGTGACACCGAACAAGCAGGCGGGTGCGGGCCCACTGGTTCGCTACCAGGCGATTCGCGAGGCTCGCGTGCGCAGCGGGGCGCGCTTCCGTTATGAGGCGACGGTCGGCGCCGGCCTGCCCGTTATCCAGACCCTGCGCGATTTGATCGATACCGGCGACAGCCTGCATTCGGTGGAGGGAATCTTGTCCGGCACGCTCGCCTGGTTGTTCAACCAGTTCGATGGCTCACGTCCGTTTTCGGAATTGGTGCTGCAGGCGCTCGAACTGGGCTACACCGAACCGGATCCACGCGACGACCTGTCGGGCATCGATGTCGCGCGAAAGCTGGTGATCCTGGCTCGTGAGGCAGGCCTGCCGCTGTCACTTGACGATGTGCAGGTGCATAGCCTGGTGCCAGAGAGCCTGGCCAGCACCAGTCGCGCGGATTTCCTGCTGCGCCTTCCACAAGCCGATGCTGCGATGGCCGCGCGCCACGCCCGCGCGACCGAAGAGGGAAAAGTGTTGCGCTATGTTGCCCGACTCGACGCACAGGGCCGCGCCAGTGTGGGGCTGGCCGAGGTTGACCGGTCGCATGCCTTCGCCAATCTTCGCCTCACCGACAACATCGTACAGTTCACGACGCGTCGATATGCGGATAATCCACTCGTGGTGCAAGGTCCAGGCGCCGGCCCCGAAGTAACGGCGGCTGGCGTTTTCGCGGACCTTTTGCGCGTTTCGTCAAGTCTGGGAGCACAGGTATGAGTGGTGGCTGGAAAGAAGCTTTCGCGCCTGCAAGCGTCGGCAACGTAGGCGTTGGCTTCGACATCCTGGGCCACACCGTGGCCGGCATTGGCGATAGTGCGCGCGTACGTCGGATCATCGAGCCGCGTGTATATATTTCCGAAATCCGCGGCTTGGCGCTGGAGCTTCCGCTTGATGCAGCGCGCAATACCGCCGGCGTGGCGCTGCTTGCGATGCGCGAGGGCTTGAAGCTGGAGTTCGGTTTCGAACTGGTCCTTGAAAAAGGCCTGCCGCTGGGCTCGGGTATGGGTGGTTCGGCAGCTTCCTGCGTGGCGGCCCTCGTGGCGGCGAATGCATTGCTCGACACGCCGCTGGATCGCGAAGCCCTTTATCCGTTCGCGTTGGCAGGCGAGGCCATCGCCAGCGGCGGCCTGCATGGCGACAACGTCGGGCCGATGTTGCTGGGCGGGCTGGTGCTGGCCAGCCACGAGCGCCTGGTGCGCATCCCGGTACCGCCGGCCTGGCATTGCGTCCTCGTGCATCCCGACGCAGTGCTGGAGACGCGACGCGCGCGCGAGGCCTTGCAGGGCGACTACGCACTGAGCGAGTTCGTCGCGCAGAGCGCAAACCTGGCGCTGGTATTGGCCGGATGTTTTCAATCGGATGCCTCACTCGTTCGCGCTGGCCTCGAGGATGTCCTGGTCGAGCCACGCCGCGCTCCCCTGATCGCCGGATTCACCGAAGTGAAACGTGCCGCCATCGAGGCCGGGGCGATGGGCGCCAGCATTTCCGGCGCTGGACCGAGCGTGTTCGCATGGTTTGAAACAAAGGCCGGCGCGACGGGCGCTGCCGAGGCAATGCAAACGGCATTCGCCCAGGCCGGTTTCCAGAGCCAGGCCTACGTGTCGCCCATTGCAGGGCCCGCTGCGGAACTGATCGCATGAAGTACCTGAGTACGCGCGGCCATGCGCCACCTGTTGGCATCGGCGTGGCCCTTGCCGCCGGTCTGGCACCGGATGGCGGCTTGTACGTACCTCAATCCCTGCCCTGGCTTGAGCCGACGGATTTCGATGGCGCAACATCGATGGCGCAGGTCGCTGTTCCGCTGCTGTCGCCGTTCTTCCAGGGCGATCCATTGCTGGACGAACTTCCCGGCATTTGCGCGCAGGCCTTCGACTTCGAAACGCCGCTGGTCCCGGTCGACGACGACAGGATTTTCCAGCTCGAGTTGTTCCATGGCCCCACCGCCGCCTTCAAGGATGTCGGCGCTCGTTTCCTTGCCGCGTGCCTGCAGCGCTTGCCGCGCCCCGATGCGCGCCCCCTGACCATCCTCGTGGCTACGTCGGGCGACACGGGCGCGGCCGTTGCCGCCGCGTTCCATCGTGCGCGTGGCCTGCGCGTGGTCATCCTGTACCCCGACGGCCGGGTATCGCCGCGACAGGCGCACCAACTGGGATGCTTCGGCGACAATGTTTCTGCGCTTGCCGTGCAGGGAAGCTTCGATGATTGCCAGGCGCTGGTAAAACAAGCGCTGGCCGACACCCGCCTTCAATCGGAAGTGCCCCTGAGTTCGGCCAACAGCATCAGCCTGGGACGCTGGTTGCCTCAGATGGTCTATTACGCGCAGTCGTCACTCGCGCATTTTCGCCGGACTAAATCGGCACTGAACTTCGTCATTCCCACCGGCAACCTGGGCAATGCCGCGGCGGCGGCCCTGGCGCGCCGGATTGGCCTGCCGATCGGCCGGATCGTCCTTGCCACCAATGCCAACGACGTGCTGCCTCGATTTTTTGCGGGCGCCAACTACGCGCCGCAAGCCAGCCGGCAGACGCTGGCGAACGCCATGGACGTCGGCGCGCCGAGTAATTTCGAGAGGTTGCGCTGGATGTATCCCAATGACGCGCAACTGCGGGATGCATTCACCGCGATAGCGGTCGCGGACGAGCAAATACGCGACGCCATCATTCACCACCATGCACTTGCCGGCCGGGTCGTCTGTCCGCACACGGCGACGGCCTTGTATGTGCTCGATTCCATCAAGCGCGATCCCGCCGAAGCCTGGGCCATCGTAGCCACCGCCCACGCCGCGAAATTCGAAGGCGTGGTCGAACCTTTAGTCCACGAACTTGTGCCGGTGCCGCCGATGTTGGCAGCGCTGCTGGCCAGGCCCAGCCAGGCCGAGCGCCTGGAGTCCGATTACGGCTTGCTGAGCACATGGTTGTCACACGCGAACAGTTAGTTTGCAGTGCGGATTGGCTACGCCCAAGCCTCGGAGTATCATTGCCCCCAGTGGGGCGGTAGCTCAGCTGGGAGAGCGCTGCGTTCGCAATGCAGAGGTCGTGGGTTCGATCCCCATCCGCTCCACCATTCCCCCGGAAGACACACGAAAAGCCTACTGGGCCGGATGGCCTGCCGATGCTGGCCAGATATGAAATCGGCGTGATGCCCGACCGCAACGATCGGGAACTAGTTAAGGCGGCGGTAATCCAACAAATGAAGAAACATCCACACCCGGATAATCCAGCACTCAACGGCACCTGACCATGGACCCCATCGACCTCGCCCGCATCCAGTTTGCGGCCAACATTTCCTTCCACATCCTGTTCCCGACCATCACCATTGCGTTGGGCTGGTTCCTGCTGTTCTTCAAACTTCGCTTCCGCGCGACCAGGGACGAAAAATGGATGAAGGCCTACGCCTTCTGGGTAAAGATATTTGCGCTCAGCTTCGCGCTGGGCGTGGTCAGCGGCGTTACGATGAGCTTCCAGTTCGGCACCAACTGGCCGGGCTACATGAACACCGTGGGCAACGTCGCCGGCCCATTGCTGGCCTATGAAGTGCTCAGTGCCTTTTTCCTGGAAGCGACCTTCCTGGGCGTGATGCTGTTCGGTCGCGACCGCGTCTCCGACAACATGCATACGCTGGCTACCTTCCTGGTGGCGGCCGGCACGACGCTTTCGGCATTCTGGATCCTCGCATTGAATTCGTGGATGCAGACGCCGGCCGGGTTCGTGATGATCGACGGGCAAGCGCATGTCACCAGCTGGCTGGCGGTGATCTTCAATCCCTCGCTTCCCTCTCGCCTGACGCACATGCTGATTGCTTCGGGACTGACCGCGTCGTTCCTGGTCTCGGGAATTTCTGCCTATCAATGGCTGCGTGGTGATCGAGTGCCGGCAGTGCTCGCGGCACTTCGCGCTGGCGTGATCGTGGCGGCCATGCTGATTCCGCTGCAGATCTTCGTCGGCGACCTGCATGGACTGAACACGCTTAAACACCAGCCGGCGAAGATTGCGGCGATGGAAGGCATCTGGAATACCGAGAAGGGCGCGCCACTGTTGTTGTTCGCGCTGCCCAATGAGGCCATGAAACGCAATGATGCCGCCATCGCTATCCCCAAGCTTGGCAGCCTCATCCTGACCCACGACAGCGAAGGCGAGATTCGCGGGCTTAATGAGTTCGAAGGAAAACATCCTCCCGTTGCGCCGGTTTTCTGGGCATTCCGGGTGATGGTCGGCGTGGGCATGCTGATGCTGCTCACCTCCTGGTTCGCGGCGTTCAAGCTTCGCCGGGGCGGCATGCTGTCGCCCCTTGCCGCGCGTGGGCTGGTGCTGATGACCTTCAGTGGCTGGCTGGCAACGCTGGCGGGTTGGTATGTCACCGAGGTCGGCCGCCAGCCCTACCTGGTTTATGGCCTGCTGCTGACGCGGGATGCCGCTTCGGCCACTCCCGCGCCGATTATTGGCATCTCGCTGGCAATGTACCTGGGGCTGTACCTGCTGCTGATCGTGTCCTACATCACTGTCGTCTTCCACCTGGCGCGCAAGCGGGCCGGAATGGATGAAGCCCACGAACAGCAACAACCTGGCGTGGAGTTGCCGGCATGAGCGAATGGCTGCCGCTGGTGTTCGTATTCCTGATGGCCCTGTCCATGCTCATCTACGTGGTGCTGGACGGCTACGACCTGGGCGTGGGCATCCTGGTCC
>JBBRXD010000039.1:0-13002 GCA_038248775.1 Lysobacterales bacterium
CCTTGCAGCGCGAGGTGGCCAGCTACGACCAGGACGGCGATGGCAAATACGGTGAACTTGCCAGCAACCCGGACGAACCCTACCTTCTATTGCAGAAGGTTGATCACCAACCGCGTGCGCATCTGGATATCCAGGCCGACGACCTGGACGCGGAAGTGGCGCGGCTGGAAGCACTCGGCGCGACCCGCGTGCAATTCATCAAGCGCTGGTGGGTGATGCAGGCGCCGACGGGGCACCGCTTTTGCGTGGTCGGCCAGCAGGCGAGCAAACCCGAACTCGCGCAGAACGCCTGGGCTTGATGGCTCAGCGCGACCCCGCGATTGGACAGGCTCAGCTATGCGCCTGCTTCAGCCAGGCCAGCCAAGGCGGCGGCCACGTCGTCGACCGCAGCATCGCTGGCCAGTTCGCCCAGCAGTTCCTCGCCCAGATGCAGGCCAACGCCGCTCACGTCCTGCAGGCCCTGCCCGGCGCCGGCGCGCAGCCGTGCGATCAACTGGCCGACGTCGCGCGCCGAGGCGTGACCGATGCTCTGCACCAGCAGGTGACCCTCGGCATCGATCAGCTTGAAAAAGAATCGACCGTCCGATTCCCGGTACTGCTTGAAGCTGGCTTGCTTGGGCGGCGCGGCAACCGGCGCGGGCCGTGCAACCATGCCGTCGCGCAAATCGCGCAGCCCTACCGCATGGCGTAGCTCGGCAATGAAGGGCGTAGCGATGCGACGCGCCTTGATCGCACCTTCATGCAGCACTGCCTCGATTTCGATCGGCCGCGACATAAGATCGTCGTAGCGTTCGCGCATCGGCGCGACGGTGCCGTCAATCAATTCGAACAGGGCCTGCTTGGCATCACCCCAACCAATGCCATCGGCATAGGACTGGCGCATTTCGGCCGCCTGTTGGTCACTGGCGAAGGCCTGGTACAACTGGAACAGCGCCGAGCCTTCGCTGCGCTTGCGCGTGCCAGGCGGCAATGAATCGGTGACGATGCCGAAGATCAATTTGCGCAATTGCCCGCTGGGCGCGAACAGGGGAATGGTGTTGTCGTAGCTCTTGCTCATCTTGCGGCCGTCCAGGCCCGGCAGCGTGGCGACCGCTTCATCAATTACCGCCGATGGCATCACGAAGTGTTCGCCGTACAGATGGTTGAAGCGCGCCGCAAAGTCGCGCGCCATCTCGATGTGCTGCACCTGGTCGCGACCGACTGGCACCTGGTGCGCGCCAAACATCAGGATATCGGCGGCCATCAGCACCGGATACATGAACAGCCCGGCATTGACGCCCGCATCGGGGTCTTCGCCTTCGGCTACGTTGCGGTCCACCGCGGCCTTGTAGGCATGCGCGCGATTGAGGATGCCCTTGCCGGCAACGCAAGTCAGCAGCCAGGTCAGCTCGGGAATTTCGGGAATGTCGGACTGGCGATAGAACCAGACCTTGTTCGAGTCCAGTCCGGCGGCCAGCCAGCTGGCAGCGATTTCCAGCGTCGATCGCTGCACGCGCGCCGGGTCCTGCACCTTTACCAGCGCATGGTAGTCGGCCAGGAAATAAAAACTTTCCACGCCGGCGCGATGGCTGGCGGCAATTGCCGGGCGGATCGCGCCGGCGTAGTTGCCCAGGTGCGGGGTGCCCGAGGTGGTGATGCCGGTAAGTACGCGCTGTGTGTCCATGTTCCACCCGAGGCTGACCGGCCTAGTTTAGCGGTTAACCCCATTTGGCTGGGTGATGCGTTTTTCTCCTTACCAAACACGGAGACCTGCCATGAAACGCCGCCTGCCAGACCTGCCCCGGATATCACAATCCCTCGCCCTCACACTGGCCCTTTGCTTGCCACTGAGCGCCTGCGCGCGCGAGGAAACCCTGCTCGACGTATCCATCGTGGATGTGGACCTTGGCGAACAACTCAGTCCGATCGCCCATCGCGGCCGCGACTACATCGCCGGCCAGCCGGGCCATCGCTTCGCAGTAACGATGCAAAACCTGTCCGGCGAACGCGTGCTCGCGGTGTTGTCGGTGGATGGCGTGAATGCCATCAGCGGACAAACGGCGGGCGCATCGCAGGCCGGTTATGTGCTCGAGCCCTGGCAGCGCGTCGAGATTCGTGGTTGGCGCAAGAGTGTCGCCGACATCGCCGAATTTTATTTCACCGACCTGCCCGACAGTTACGCAGCGCGCACCGGGCGCCCCGACAATGTCGGCGTGATTGGCGTGGCCGCGTTCCGCGAACGGCGCCTTCAAGCCGTGCCCTATTCGCCCCCTGCGCCGATGATCAGCGAATCGGGCAAGGCAACGGCCGAGCGTTCGGCAGATGCGGCAGGCGGCCGCAATGAGTCCGGCGCACGCCGTCAGGACAGCGCGAGCGCGCCATCGGCGATGGCCCAGCAAATCGGCACAGGCCATGGCCAGCGGCGTTACGACCCGGTTGCCCAGACCCGATTCGAACGCGACAGCGCGCGACCCAACCAGCGGATCGCCTTGTTCTACGATTCTTTCGAGGCGCTGGCAGCACGCGGAATAATCCGCACGCGCAACTATGGCCAGCCGGATCCGTTCCCGATCGGTTTCGTCCCCGATCCAGATTGAGTTGTCCGGCCTGGATTACCCGGACTGGTGGGCCCGGTTCAGCGCTTGCCCGCGTCCTCGATCGCGCCACCGGCGGACTTCACATCTTTGCCGATGCCTTCAACGGTGTGGCAGGCCGACAACGAAAGCAGGACCAGGGCAGAGATAAGGGCGAGGCGGATAGGACTCATGGCGGACTCCAGTCAAAGGTGGCCGTAGTCTAGCGATGGAAACTGAACAGCTGCAAGTTCAGTTTCAGCCGCCCACAAACAAACAGGCCGGGCAAAAGCCCGGCCTGCTCGTGGAATTCGACAAGTCGCGTTGGGGATTACTGGCCCTTTGCGGTCTCTTCAACTTCCTCGCCCACTTCCTGCACATCCTTGCCTACGCCTTCCATCGTGTGGCAAGCCGTGGCGAAGGCGGCGGTGAAGCTGAGCAAAAGCAAACTGAATAGGAAACGCTTCATGTTGACCTCCAAATGGATGGGTACGGCTGGGTGGGTGCTACTGCATGCGGACTGTACGTTAATTTGTATGAACGCGGCGTAGCCCGGTCAGCAGCCGGCCGGGTTTCGTTCAGGTTGGAGCTCAATCACGCATCAAGGTGGACTTGCCCAACAGGCTCTCGACCAGATCCACAGCCAGGATCGCGGTCTTGTTGTGTTCGTCGAAGGCTGGGTTGAGCTCGACGATATCCACCGACCCCAGGCTGCCTGCGTCGGCGATCATTTCCATCACCAGCTGCGCCTCGCGATAGTTGGGACCACCCGGCACTGTAGTTCCGACGCCGGGCGCGATGGCCGGGTCGAGGAAATCCACGTCGAAACTGACGTGCACATGGGTATCGGCATCAATGCCCTCGAGCGCTTCCTCCATGGCCCGCTTCATGCCGATTTCGTCGATGTAGCGCATGTCGTAGATGTCGAGACCGTGCTCCTTGACGAGGCGCTTTTCGCCCGCGTCCACCGACCGGATGCCGATCTGGCGGATGTCGGCCGCAGCCAGCGCTGGTGCCGACCCACCAAGCTCGGTCAGCGCCTGCGGGCCAACGCCGCAAAGGCAGGCTACAGGCATGCCATGCACGTTGCCCGACGGGGTCACTTCGTGCGTGTTGAAGTCGGCATGCGCGTCCAGCCAGAGCACGCGCAGCTTCTTGCCGCGTTCGCGGCAATGGCGCGCGACGGCAGTGATGGATCCGACGCCCAGGCAGTGGTCGCCGCCCAGCAATATCGGCAGCTCGCCGGCCTGCAGGCTGGCGTAAACCGCGTCCATCACGGCCCGGTTCCAGGCCACCACTTCATTGATGTGCCGATAGCCATCCACCGGAGGCAGCCAGGGATTCATCGGCCCGACCAGGTTGCCCTTGTCCTGGACCTGCAGGCCGCGGTCGCGCAGCGCCTGCGCCAGGCCAGCGACACGCAGCGCTTCGGGCCCCATGGAGGCGCCGCGATGGCCCGCGCCAATGTCCGTGGGCGCGCCGATAAGCGCGATCGTGTGGGGTTTGTCCTGTGGGGTCATGCAATTTCTCCGGGGCACCGAAGGTTAGCAGACCGGGCACCGACGCGAACTCGCGCCGGTGCCCGTGACCCGTGTCGCCCTGTCTCAGGGCTTGAGCGTGAAGCTGGTGCTCGCGCTACCGCCGGTAATCGTGACGGTCCGGGCCTTGCCGGAAATCTTGCTGCAGGTGACCTGGAAGGTGGTCATGCCGCCCACCGTCGAATTCCAGGCGAGGTCCACCGAAACCGGGACCTTGCACGCCGAATTCGATGACGACAGGGGAATGGTCTCGGTGCCCGAGGTCACTTCCGCACTGTCCGAACCGAGCACGGCCAATACAGTAATCGGCTGGGAACGATTCGAGGACATTGAGCTGTACTGGGCCGACAGGCTGATGGTCAGGGGAGCCGAGGTCATGGCGGCGCTATTGGTGCCGGTGCCCGTGCCCGTGTTACCCACCGAGTCCGTTCCCGTACCGGTGCCGCTAGAGCCAACCGAGTCCGTTCCCGTACCGGTGCCGCTAGAGCCAACCGAGTCGGTCCCTGTGCCGGTGCCGCTAGAGCCAACCGAGTCGGTCCCTGTGCCGGTGCCGCTGGTGCCGAGATCGTCGGTGGGTGCCGGTGCCGGTGCCGGTGCCGGTTGGGTCGGTGCCTCTTGTGCCCCGACTTGCAGGGGGATGGCCCCGAGCAAGGCGAGAGCGATGATTATCGGTGTGGCTTTCATCATGAGCTCCTAAGCGGCAGTGCATCCAGCCAGGAAACGGGCAGCGCAGGGCGACCCGGGCAGCAAATACTCGCACAAGATGGAAACTGCCGCTTGAAACGCCCGGACCACCATACGGATGAAGGCTTCCGGGGCAGGCTGATACACTCGGCGCTGCAGGCTCGGCATCAATGCCGCGGGGAACATGCGATGCAGGACGTTCCGGGATACGAGTTCATTCGAGAGCTCGGGCGCGGAGGAATGGCGGTTGTCTACTTGGCGACGCAGCGGTCGCTGAAGCGGCCCGTGGCGCTGAAACTGCTTGACCGGAACGTGCCGGGCTATTCCGAACTTGCGCAACGCTTCATCAACGAAGCACACACCCTGGCCGGCTTGCGGCATCCCAACATCGTCACCGTCTACGACGTGGTGGAATCCTCGCAGGGCGATTTCATCAGTATGGAATACCTCGAGGACGGCAGCTTGGCAGACCGTCTGGCCGTAGGCCTGAGCGTGCAACAAAGCCTGTCCATCCTGGCCCAGCTGGGCTCCGCACTGGACGCCGCGCATGCTCGCGGCATCGTCCATCGCGACATCAAGCCCGACAACGTGCTGTTCCGTGATCTCGAAACTCCGGTGCTCACCGATTTCGGTATCGCGCGGCTGATTGATCCCGAAGCGCAACGCATGACCCAGGCGGGGCTGGCGGTCGGCACGCCCAGTTACATGTCGCCCGAGCAGATTTCCGGCGATCCGATTGACGGCCGCGCCGACCAGTACAGCCTGGGGGCGATGTGGTTCCAGATGCTGACCGGCGAGCTGCCCTACAAAGCCGACAACACCTCCGACCTTCTCGTCGCCCATCTGGCACGGCCCATTCCCAGCCTGCCAGCGGCCTTGTCCGCCTTGCAGCCGGTCATCGATCGCATGCTGGCCAAGCAGCCAGCGGCGCGCTACTCCAATATGGCAGCGATGCTGGTGGATGTTGGCCGCAACCTGCTGCGCGCGCCGGAATTGCTGCGCGCGCCGCCGGGCAATGCCCAGGTAAGCCCCACCGAACGGCTGCACCAACTGGGCTTCCCAACCACGGGCGTCCAGCACACGCTGTCCACCAGCCAGACCCTTTTGCTTGACACCGGTCGCGAGCTGTCCAGGCCCGGCCTGCCCCCCATGAAAGGTTCGCGCTTCCGGATCGTCGTGATGTCGGTGGTCGTGGTGGCGCTCGGATTGGCGGTGGGAGGATTGCTGTATCGCGATCGCGATCGTGGCGCGGCGATGGCCGACAGCGCAGCTGCCGCGGCGACTGTTCCCGCGACTACCGGCGTACCGGTGGCGGAAGAAGCCTCGGCGCGATCCATCGCCGTGCTTCCGTTCGCCGACCTCAGCCAGGAAAAAGACCAGGCCTACATGTCCGACGGCCTGGCGGAAGAATTGCTGAACCTGCTGGCCAAGGTGCCACGCCTGCGGGTGATTGCGCGCACGTCGTCGTTCTCGTTCCAGGACAAGTCGGTGGACGTCGCCACCATCGCCAAGGCCCTGGACGTTGACCACGTGTTGCAGGGATCCGTGCGCCGCTCCGGCAAGCGCATCCGGATCAGCGCCCAGTTGATCCGCGCCAAGGACAGTGCGCAGGTCTGGTCTGAAACCTACGACCGCGACGATGCTGACGTATTCGCCGTGCAGGACGAAATCGCCGCCGCCGTGGTCGGGCAGCTGAAGATCAAGCTGATGGGCGAACCGCCGCACGCGCAAAAAACCGACGCCCAGGCTTATGCCTTCTTCCTGAAGGCGCGCCAGGCCGGGCGCCGGGGCGATGCGCAGGGTCTTGAAGAGGCAGTGGCGCTTTACCGCCAGGCGCTCGATATCGATCCGCGCTATGCACCCGCTTGGGTCGGCCTGTCGTCGACCTATGCCAACCAGGCCAACAGCGGCTTGCGGCCGATAGATGAAGGTTTTCACCTCGCGCGCGAAGCCGTCGACAAGGCGCTGGAGATCGAACCGGATTTCGCCCGCGCGCATGCGCAGATGGGCTATATCGCAATGAGCCACATCGGCGACCTGCAACTGGCAGCGAGCCACCTGGAGCGCGCGCTGCTGCTGGCGCCCGATGACATCGGGGTCATCCTCAACGTGGCGCGGCTGGCACAAGCCCTGGGCCGCGTGGACCAGGCGACGGCCTTCGACCAGTTGGTGATCGCGCGCGATCCGGTGAATGCGCGCGCGCACTACAGCCTGGGCGTCGACTACCTGTACTCAGGCCGGCTGGATGATGCGATCGCCAGTTGGCAGACGACGATCGCGCTGAGCCCAGGCTTCATCGGTGCCTGGTACAACATCGGTACCGCGCAGCTGTCCCGCGGCCAGGGCGAAGCGGCGTTGGCCTCCTTCCAGAAAGAGCCCTCGGAGGTCTGGCGCCTGATCGGCTTGCCGATGGCCTACCGCGCATTGGGCAAGAAGGCCGAATCGGACGCCGCCCTCGCGCGGCTGACCGCGGAACACGCCACCGACTCGGCTTACAACATCGCCTACGTGCATGGCTTCCGCAATGAGAATGACATGGCCTTCGAATGGCTCGAAAAAGCCATTGCCTACAAGGACACCGGCTTGTCGGATGTCGCCTTCGAACTCGCCTTCGCTGGCATGCACCACGATCCGCGCTGGGCTCAGCTGTTACGCAAGCTGGGCAAGTCGCCGGAGCAGATGGCGGCAGTGAAGTTCGACGTGAAGCTTCCGCAGTAGTCAGGCGATGGGCTGGACCAGTTGCGGCCCGTTGCTACGCGGATTGCCCACCGCGCGGCTGACCGGGTGCCAGGCCAGTGCTGGCAGCGGCGCGCTCATGGCGATCGCCATCGCCTCATCGGCGGCCGCATGCAGCCAGCCATGCAGTACGTCACCGGACAGCATCAAGGGCGTGCGGTCGTGCAGCTCGACCATGTCGTCGCCAGCAGCAGTGGTGATGATGGCGAAGCTGCGCAGCCACTCGCCTTCGGGCGTTTTCCATTGCTCCCAGATGCCGCCGAACAGGATCATCGGCTGCTCGGCATCATGGATCCAGTACGGCTGCTTGATACCCGCTTCCGGGCGCCATTCGTAATAGCCGCTGGCGGGCACCAGGCAGCGCCGGGTTTTCCAGGCGCTTCGGAAGGATGGCTTCTCGGCCACGGTTTCAATGCGTGCGTTGATCAATGCGGCGCCAACCTTGATGTCGCGGGCCCAGCTCGGCACCAGGCCCCAACGAAGTTGCTGCGCCCTCGCACCCTTGCCGTCGGCCAGAATCGTCCACACCGATTGCGTGGGCGCAATGTTGAACGATGCGTGCGGCTCGGCATCGGGCACGACCAGGTCGAGCCCTTGCGAAAAGGCGTGGACCTGCGCCCAGGTCATGTCTTGCGAGAATCGGCCGCACATGGGCGGGAGTGTAATCCCGCCCGCGCCGAAGGACGTGGTGCCGACACCCGGATTCGAACTGGGGACCTACCGCTTACAAGGCGGTTGCTCTACCAACTGAGCTATGCCGGCATGGCGTGGATTCTACCGGTGCGGGCCGGGAATTCGAAATTTCGTGTTCAGCGGCAAGGCGCGACCCGGGCCTGCAGCGCGGGATCGGGCAAGGTAGTTTTCCAGTTGAGCCCTGGCAGCGCGGCGACGTCGATCCACCATTGCGGCAACTGATCTGTACGCGGCTCGATCACCGGGCTGTAGCCCAGCGCCGCCAAGGCCTCGCGTCGCTGGGTGGCGTTTTCCAGTTCGCGGAAAATACCCAGCGACACGGTGTCCTTGTCGTCGCCGGCAGTCACCACGTAGTAGTCGGTGATGCCTTTGGCAGAAAGCGCGCGCGCAGTTTGCAAGGCCTCGGCGCGACTGGCGGCGGGCGGCAGGTAAACCCGATAGCCCCGTAGCGCTACCGCAGGCACTTCACGAAACTGGATGCGCTCGACGCGCGGCAACATCAGGTCCATCGCAAGGCGCAATTGTGCAGGCGTGGAGAACGGACCGATGCTCAGGCAAACCGCATTGGGGCTCAGCTCCGCGGGCGCCTCGGCAAGCTCCGCGGCATCGGCAACCGGCTTGAGCTCGGCTTCACTGAGCAACACCAGCGGTGGCACGTTTTTGTCAGTCGCAGGCACCACGATGGCCACCGGTTCGCGGTGGCTTACCCACCATGCCGCGACACCTGCATTCATGCACAACAATAACAATATCAATGCGCGCAGCAGCACGTCAGCGCTCCTGGGCATGCACGTAAACCGCCATGCCATCGACCACCAGCGCCGGCAGGTGCATCACCGGTGCATGTTCCACATCCACCAACAAGGCAGCACTACCACCGCCCACCAGCAGCGTGGGAATCGTTCCCAGCCGCTCGCGTGCCTTGCGCAGACTCCGTTCGACCAGGCCAAGCGCCGCACCGCGACAACCCGAGGCGATGGCATCGGCGGTGTCTGCGGCAAAGTCCGAGGCGTCGCCTTCGGCCAGGTCGAGTTGCTTGAAGCCCGCCGCCAGTGCTGCGCGCATGCGCGCAGGCATGGGCGCGATCGAGCCGCCCAGGTGCAAGCCATCTTCGGCAAGCAGGTCGATGGTGAGTGCGCTTCCCGCCGACACCAGCAGCCAGGGTCCGTCATCGCGCTCGCAGGCGGCAACCATGGCAAGGAATCGATCTACGCCCAGATCCGCGGGTTGCGCATAGGCAATGCGCAACCTGCCGAAAGCTGCCTGGGTCTTGATGCGATGCACGCCAAGCCCGTGTTGTTCCAGCGCCGTCGCCAGCGCCGTCGTGCGCTCGGCCGATGCCACCGACGCAAGCCACAGTTCGTCATTGCTTCCCGCCGCACCGACATGCTGCAGCAGCATTGGCAATGCGTTGGATTGGTCGTGCCCGATGGCAAGAATCTCGCCACGCCGACCCTGTGCATCGAGCAAGGCGCACTTCAGGCGCGAATTGCCCAGGTCGATCAACCAGCGCTTGCGAACCGTCTTCATGCGGGCCGAAGGCTGGCTTCGCCGCCATGGAAACTGCGTTCCTGCCCGCCTTCGCCGCGCAGCCGCAGTGCGCCGTTGCCATCGATGCCCAGGCAGATACCCTCGAACTGCTGCATGCCGTCCATCACCCGCACCGGCTTGCCATGCAGCGCATCCAGCGCCTGCCAGCGCGACAGGAAGGGCGACAGCCCTTCTTCGTCGAAGCGGTGCAGCGCGGGAAGCAAAGCGCCCAGCACGTGCGCGGCGACGTCATTGCGCGACATGATGCCATGGCCAAGTTGCGATAAATCGCACCAGGCCTGGTCGATGCGGCGCGCGGCTTCCTCGGGCATGTGTACATTCAAACCCATGCCGATGATGGCGGCGCAACCGGGTGGATGATTGCGCAACTGCACCAGGATGCCGCCCAGCTTGCGTCCGTCCACCCACAAATCATTCGGCCACTTCAGTCGCACGCCGGTGAAACCCATCGCGTGCAGGGCCTGCGCCGCGGCTATGCCGACCACCAGGCTGAGCCCGGCCATCGCCGGCAATGAACGCGAGAATCGTCGCGACACGCTGAAGTAAAGATTGGCCGAGACTGGCGACGCCCAGGGGCGACCGTTGCGCCCCATGCCACCGCTTTGATGCTCGGCGAAAAAAACCGCGCAGCCCTGCGCCGGCGCCTCGGCCGACGCGGCATCGATCTGCGTGGAAACCGTTTCACCCGCGATGGACAGTGAATGCAATTGCGCCAGTGAATCATCGGCCAGCGAGCCGAGGATGAGCGCGGCGTCGAGCAGTTCGACGTCAATGCGTTCCTCCGTGCGCGGGCTCATGCGCTTTTCTTCGAAAGCCATCGGCCGAGCACGCGTGCGCGTTCGAAGCGCGACTCGGTACCGGCGCGCAAGCGCGCAATGTTGCTGCGATGGGTGAACACCAGCAGCGCCGCCACAGCAATGGAAAACCCGAGGCGCGTTGCATCGCTGTCTTCAACCAGCGCCACCAGCACCAGGCTGATGCCGGCGAGTATGGTCGCAAGGCCGACATAGCCGCCCCAAGCTAGGCTCACCAACCAGACGATAAAAACAGGCAACAGGGCCTGCGGCCAGACAACCGCCAAGCCACCTACAAGCGTGGCCGCACCCTTGCCCCCGCGAAATCCATGGAACACGGGCCATACATGGCCCACCACCGCTGCGACAACACAGCCGTAAAGCCACGCGGGTGCCAGCCCGGTTGGCAGGAAACGCCACGCAAGCCAGCTGGCGAGCGCGCCTTTCCCGATGTCCACCAGCACAGTGCCAAGCGCGAACTTCAGACCCTGGGTGCGCAAGGCATTGCTGCCACCGGCATTGCCGCTGCCGATGGTGCGGATATCAATGCCGCGCAGTTTTCCCAGCAACAGGCTGCCCGATATCGAACCGAGCAGGTAGGCGATCAACAACAGCGCGAAGGCGATCCACATACGCCGATTATGGCGCGAATACCGGCTGCAAACTGATGACGAGCGCACCGGGTCCGGCGTGCGCGCCGACTGCGGGGCCGGTCTCGGCCAGCCACGCATCCTGGCAGTTGATCGACCCTTTCAGCCGCGACAGCAGCAGCTCGCCGTCCGCCAGGGCGTCGCAGTGGCCGACGATCACCCGATAGCGCTGGCCCGGCTGCACGCGCCTGGCCACATATCGGGCAAATCGCTCGGGAACATTCTTCTTGCCAAACAAGCCGCCGACCAGGCTGAGCTTTCCGATCGGCGTCACCTTGGCGATGGGCGTCAGGCCCATGCCTTGCACCAGCGGCTTGCCCCAGGCGGGAATTCGACCGCCGCGCACGGCCAGCGTCAGGTCGCGCGTTACCGCCCAGGTCAGGGTCTGCGGGCGCAGGCGCTCAACCAGCGCCACGATGCCCGCCGCATTGTCGCCACGCTGCGCTGCTTCGGCCGCGGCAATGGCCAGCAGGGCCAATCCACCGGCGGCGTTGGCGCTGTCGAAGATGAAAGTGCGATCGGGATGGCCACGCTGCGCCGCCGCTTCGGCCGACTGGATGGTTCCGGACACGGCGCGCGCCACACCCAGGTAAACCAGCGAGGGATGGTGTGACAGCAGGAACTCGAACTGCCGGCGAAAATCGCCAGGCGAAGGTTGGCTGGTGCGCGGCAGGACGATTTCCTCGCGCAGCTTGCGGTAGAACTCGGTGGGCGTCAGGCCGATCTTGTCCAGGTAGTCCTGGTCGCCAAAGTTCAGGCGCAGCGGCACGACATGGATGTTCAGCCGCTCGGCCACGCCATCGGGCAAGTCGGCGGAACTGTCGGTGATGATGGCGACGCTGCTGCCGCCGGCGGCGGTGCGCGCCTGTGCACGCATGTCGTCGGCCTTGGTCGATTCGACCCGGCCGAAGCGCGCCGCGGTGTCGAACAGTGCCTGGGGATCGGCCACGTGCGCGTGCAGGCGGAGTCGCGAGTGCGATCCCGCCACCACCACGCACGAAGCACCGAGATCACTCACCGCCGCACGCAAGCCAGCACGGTCCAGGCCCTCGCCCAGCAACAGGCATTCGCTGCACCAGCGGTGCGCGGGGTCGGCGTCGAATATTTCCTGATGCGCCTGCGCCGCTTCCAGGTCGGCCCCGGTTTCGGTTTCAAGCGTCTCGGCATCGATCTGGCCGTTGCTGAGGTACTCGCCAATCCCTTCCAGCAAATCCACGAAGCCTTGCCCACCCGCATCCACCACGCCCGCGCTTTTCAAGACCGGCAATTGCTGCGGCGTAAACGCCAGCGCCTTGCGGGCTTTTTCCAATGCGGGCGCAAACCAGCCGCGCATGTCGTCCACGCGATGGTCCGGGTCGAGCGAATCTGCAAAGGCGCTGATGACACTGAGGATTGTGCCCTCGCGCGGGTCGGCCAAAGCCTGTCGCGCCGACAGGGCGCCGGCCCGGATCGCGCGTGCCATCGTACCGGGCTCGATCGCGGCCCGGTTGCCGATGCTCTCGGCCACGCCGGTGAAGAACTGCGCCAGGATCGCGCCCGAATTTCCGCGCGCGCCGTCGATGGCGTCTTCGCCGACCCGACGCATCAGTTCACCGGCCCCGGCGGTGCGCCGGCTCAGTGCGCCGGCCAGCACGCTGCCCAGGGTGAAGGCGAGGTTGCTGCCGGTATCGCCATCGGGCACCGGGAAGACATTGATCTTGTTGAGGACATCGCGGTCAGCGATGACCCGGCGGGCGCCCGCAATCAGGGCCCGGCGCAGGGCGGGGCCTCGGATGCGCAGGCGGGGAGCTTGCAGGACAATGGC